>NZ_JCAJXC010000007.1:0-197274 GCF_059278965.1 Pedobacter sp. NEAU-ZC8 | reverse complement strand
GAGCTCCATATTACCTGCCATATCCAGGGTAATCTCAGTGACTTTCCTTCTTAGTTTTTCGGGAATTTTCTGCAGCACTTCTATGACAGTATCTGCCTTTGTGCCAGCAATAATGGCGACAATAGCGCCTTTTTTACCCTTAGCAGCCTTATTTGTTAGTATTGTATAAAGTTCCCCATGAGATAACGAGGTCTCATCGATGGACAGCTGAACGCCTAAGTTCTCGGGGAAAAGCAGCCAATCTTTTGCATGCAACCTTTGGTTCCAGTCCTTGAATCCGCTTAATGACTCGCGATAATTCCGCTGAAGTGTTTTTCCTTTTACCCCATAGAAGCCACCTACAGTATGGACCGAATTAGGGCTGGTATCGACTGATTTCTTTTAAAAAAGCCGCGAATCCCTCTGTTATTCGCGTGCCTTCTGCAACAATATTCCAATCCCGGTAAGCCACTTTGTTTGTGCTGGTATTGAGCCAGCGACGACGTTTGATATGGAGGAACACCTTGTGCCCGCGGATCGGGAAGTCCTGCACGGTAATGGTTGGAAAAAAGCCTTTGGAAAGCAGCTTTTCTCCTTCTGGCACATTTGGAGTAATATTAACCTCTTGCAAATCCAAATGAAATATATCTTCTTCTTTGCGCACTTCTTTGAGTTCGAAAAAGTCAAGAATGAAATCGGGAAGTAGTAAGCTTATTAAGGTGTGGTATCCGTCCTGCATGAAGTAAGAAATCTAAAACACCAAAGCTAAAAATATATGATCTGCTCCACAACTTTTTGACTTGATCCGCTTCATTGCTGTTCAAGGTAAGATAAACAATATTCCAGCCGAAAACGAGAAAAGCCTCTCAGTTTGTACTGAAAGGCTTTTCTTTGGTGGGAGATACTGGGTTCGAACCAGTGACCCCCTGCTTGTAAGGCAGGTGCTCTGAACCAGCTGAGCTAATCTCCCTTTTGGTTACCTTCTCAACATTTAAGCTTTTTTAGAAGTCTTTTTCGTTGTTCGGTGTGCAAATATACACCCAAGTTTTAATTCTGCAAAAGTTTTTTCAGTTTTTTCTTAAAAATCTAAGTCCAAAAGGCCTTTAAATGGGTTAAAAACAGCTATTTTAGGGTTTAAAGCCAAGGATATCAACCTCTTACCGGACAACATTTTTTTTTAAACTATTTTTGCTGCCTGTACCCTTTTGAACAATGGGAGCAGTTCTATAATAGAAAACTATTTTAAATCGAGATTCGTTCAAGTCAAAATCCCAAACACCCCCGCATCCTTTCCTCAAAAAGATTTTTAATAAAACAAGTAAATTAACCTACTTATTTTTTTGTACACCAAAATGTACCAGGTAACATTTGGCCAGGCACTTATTTAGCCTTAAATTTAGCCCCTTATTGATCTTAAATGGCGGTTGCCAGGTATTAAAGTTGAAAACTCTAACAAACTATTACGCCCTCATGCTAAAAAATCTTAAAAGGAGAATTCAGAATAGTGGAGAATTCACCGATAGAATCTTAAAAAGGCACAGTACATTCTGGAGTGACCCAACTTCTGAGCAGGTCAGGAACACTCGTATGTTCCGTACTGATCCGATAGAAAAGTGGATGGATGTCCCCTATTGGCAGCGCAAGCTGAGCAACAAAGCTAATGCACGTGAGTTCGCATTGATGCAAGGCTGCCAGGTACCTGATTTGTACTGGCGTGGCTCTGACGTTGAGAATATCGATTTTAGTAAACTTCCTCCATATTATGTGATCCGGCCAACTACAGGACACTCCTCGAAAATGGTGTTTGTTATGGATCATGGCACAAATCTGTTCGATGGAAAAAGATATTCACCGGAGGAAATCGTGGCGGAACTTAAAGGTGCCGTAAGCAAGAAATCCGATCAGGAATTCTTAATTGAAGAGTTTCTCCGAAACGAAGAAGGGGAGTACAATATACTTACAGACTATAAATTTTTCTGTTTCAATGGTGAGATCGCTGTTGTTTGGGAGATTAAACGTTTAGGCCCGGATTCAGGCTTTGCAACCTTCTATGACGAGCATTGGAATCAAATCAACGAAGTACATGTGTTCTATCCACCTAAAGAAAAAGGTCCGGCACCAAAGTGTTTCCCGGATATGGTTCGCCAGGCCAAAAGCCTGAGCAAGGCATACGGCATCTTTGTACGGCTCGACTTTTACGCAACCAACCGCGGCGCAGTATTCGGCGAATTTACACCGACCCCAGCCCTAGGCAAAGGCCACACCCGTTTCGGCAAGAAAATCCTGCTTCAGTATTGGGATAAGTACTGCAAGGGCTTAATTTAAATTACGACGCTTCAAATAAAAACAGAAAGGATCCAGGCACAACACCTGGATCCTTTCTGTTTTCTAAAGCTTTCAATTACCGGGCTCTGGCTTCTTGTCGGTTTCTGCAAGTATCGCGGTAATGATCTGGTCCAGTTCACGGGCAGAGTCCGTTAAATGAGACAGTAGTTCTTTATTCGTGATCTTACCTTCATTATAGGTCAGCAATTCCGACAAGCCCATAATCCGGGCAAGTGGTGCACGCACAACATGGCTTTGCATCCAGGAGATCTCCTTTAAATACTTATGCTCTTGTTCCATGTTGCTGATGTAGGTCAAGCGTTCCGTTGCATCCTGCATTGCGCCAATCATACGTTCCGGTTGCCCGGAGGCATTAAACACGAAGAAACCACGATCAATTACCGCCTTGTAGATGCCCCCTGCAGCCAGGAAACGGTACTGCTGCTTCCATCTTGTTTTCTTATCACGCAGGTGGATAAAGATCTGGTCCACTAACTGTTGCTGATCCTCAGGATGAACCAGATCAAGCCAGCTTAGCGTCTGATCTATGCCGTCGCAGCAGTCGTAGCCAAAGATCTCCTGAAAGCCCTTGCTCCAGGTCAATCGATTTGTTTGCAGATCCCAGTCGTAAATGGCATCTACAGTTGCTCGTGAGATACGGTTATAATGCTCCAGATTAGCCCTGATTTTACGCTCGTTGTTGATCCGCTGCGTCACATCCCGCCCATTGATCACGATACCACCAACAGCATGTTCCTCACTCAGGTCGGTAATGAAGATCTCGATCCAGCGATGCTGTTTAGCACCTATGACCACCCGGAAAGGCTCCAAACGCCTTGACTTAGATACACCCAGGTTGCTGAAGCCTTCAACTACCCGGGCCTTGTCTTCGGGATGGATGAATTCAAAAATATTCTTATGCAAGAGCATTTCCGAATCTACCCCCAACACGCGCTTGGTCGATGGACTTACATACTTGAAAGTCCCCGATAAATCAAGTATTGCAGTGAGGTCAGACCCATCCTGCACCAGCGCCTTGAAGCGTTGCTCACTGGCTCTTAACGCTTCCTCTGCTTTTATCCTGTGGGTGATGTCCTGCGCAACAATGATCCGGGCAGTATCATTCCAGGTGGTCAATGGTTGACTCATAAGTTCCGCATTCAGAATTTCACCAGACTTCTTCGCCAAACGGACCTGCGCCCGGTTCGCCTTCCCGGTCCAGGCTTTCTCCTCTAGTATCCGCTGGAGAACGTGCTTTTCATCTGGCGGATACATAAACCGCACATCCATTTCCATGAATTCGGCTTCTGAATATCCATAGGTCTGTGTTGCAGCCGCATTAACAGCTAAGAACTTCAAAGTTTTTATATCATATACCCATATTGGAAAGGGGCTAAAGTCAAAAAGTTTTTCATATCGCTCTTTAGTATCCTGTAATTCTTGCTCCGCTTTGATTCGGATTGTGGCATCCCGAAAGTAGATACTTAGTCCGTCATTATTCGGGTAAGCCGACACCTCAAGCCACATGTTTTTCGAAGGTAGGTACTCATCGAAACGTACAGATTCTTTTGTAGAAAGCACCTTGCGATAAGCTTCGATAAAGGTATATTCCAGCGCACCTGGAAAAAATTCCCAAAGATTCTTCCCGATGATCTCCGATCTAGGTGTATCCAGAATACGCTCCGCTTCTCTATTCCAATAGGTCACCGTCCAGTCCTGATCCATTGCAAAAAAGCCGTCCTGAATACTCTCCATCATCGCCACAAGCTGCTTTTGCTTCGCCTCAGCTTGTGCTTCCGCTTCCCGCAACTGTGTAAGATCCTTGGTGATCATATATACGCCCAGCACCTCATTATTAATGATGATGGGGATAAAGGTTAAATTCAGCACCAACATTTTGTCGTCAGCCGTTAGCGCCCGGCTTTCCAGGTTCTGTATTTCACCTTTGATAGATTTCTGAAAGGCCTCGAAAACTGGCTGGAAATCAACTTCCGGGATCAAAGGAAGGAAAGACATGCACAATAGGTCCTCCCGATTAAAAGCACTTAGGTCGGCAAAGATCTTGTTCACATCCAAAAAATTGCCGTAAAGATCAAGCGTAGCCATCGCCTCCGGATAATCGTTAAACAAAGGATGTGCGAAGCTATCATGCAAGGATTGTCCTTCCTTTTCTCCACGGCTTTGCTGCGTAACGAAGTCCGTCACATCAACAATTGTATGTACCAGGTACAACACCTGACCATTTGCATCCATAATTGGAGTGGTATCCGTATTCCAGAACCTGGTTTGTGCCTCAGATCGCCCGTCCATCACCAAATCATACCGCTGCAGACGTACCTTGCTCGGCTTCTTCAAACGGAATGCATTCTCTAAAGCAGATCTAAATGCCTTTACCCGCTTCTGGTTTTCCTCGCCACTGCCTTCAGGAAAGATATCGAACATTCTGCACCCGATCACCTGGCTCAACTGCTTGCCGGTTGCACGCAAATAAGCCTCATTCGCATCGATCACCGTGAATTTTGGAGAGTCAGGCAGTAAGAAAAGACAAGGTGTAGCCGATGATTTATAGGAGTTTACGAGACGATCGTTAGCGGGCATACGGGTATCTGGTTAAGGACTATTAATTTATAAAGATTTTGGACCATTCCATACAACAGGACATAAAAAAACCGGTTTGTGGCAAGAGATGTGCTACAAACCGGTCTTCCTATTGATGCCTGAATTATCTTACATCACGCGATACCTTCGCTGCAGTACCTCTGCCTGGCAGATAGATCTGCAATCCGAAAGACAAATTAAGTTTATGTTGGTACCCCTCGTTACCAAATCCAGTTAGTCCATTGTACTTCACCAGTGTCTCCAAACCAATGTTCGGTGTAATGAAGTATGCGAAACCTGGACCAAAACTAAAATCAAAACCGTTGGTATTACCACCACCCTGACTTACGTTAAGCCCACCCAATCCGGCTGTAACCTCTCCGAAGATACGGCCATGATTCAGGACTTCAACATCTGATCCGGAGTAGTAACGCGCCAAAGGTCCCACACCATAGCTGATGGTGGTTGCCGAGTTCTTCGCGGTTTGCAACCCGAAATTCGCATAGGCACCTAAGGCAATGTTGTCCTGCACAAACCAGGCAGCTTTAGGAGAAATGTTAAATTCAAAAACATGTGGGTCATCGATTCCGAAATTGATCCCTGCAAGGTTACCGCCGACCATGACGTTACCACGTTGAATTTGTGCCTGAGCAGTTAGCCCGGCGAAGCCTGCAACCGCAAGCAGTGTTAAGAAAAACTTTTTCATAGGTTAAAGGTTTAGGTTGTTATTTCTCATTGTTTCACAAAGCCTATGCCACCAGCGGCGCCGTGCCAAAAGCAATTTATTTTTTATGATTATCAGAAAACAAGAAAACTGGTTCAGAATGCTCTTTATCTGGCGAGGTTCCGTGCTACCACGCCTGCTTTACCGCCTGGGTCTGCTATTCGCCCTAAGCCTGCTGGTCCTGTATTTCAACGGTGTGCTTTTCAACTTTAAGATCCAGCTTAACCCGGCGCCATTCACACTCTTCGGCATTGCGCTGGCCATATTCCTGGGCTTCCGCAACAATGTAAGCTACGACCGTTTCTGGGAAGGGCGTAAACTTTGGGGCGCGTTATTAAACACCACCAGATCGCTTGCCAGACAGGCACAAACCCTCAGCGACCTCCCCGATGGTAATAACGCGAACAGGTTTGTGAATCTGCTGATTGCCTTCACCTACTGCTGTAAACACCAGCTCCGCAATACAGATGCCTCCGAGGACCTTGACAGACTGCTCGGTACAGCAGACCGCGAACGGTTTATCCATGCCAGGTACATTCCGAATCTGCTCGTACTAGAGATGGGCAGCTGGCTAAAAGCGCTTCGTACCAACCAACAGATCGACCCCCTCCTGGCAGCCAACATCGATCATAACTTCAATGCACTTTCCGACATCATCGGTGGCTGTGAGCGCATTGCCAGCACGCCCATTCCCTATACTTACAAGGTTCTACTGCACCGCACGGTGTATATTTACTGTTTCCTGCTTCCTTTTGGCTTTGTCGACAGCCTCGGCTGGATGATGCCTCTAATTGTCACTTTTATCGCTTATACCTTTGTGGCGCTGGAAGCAGTTGCCGATGAACTCGAAGATCCCTTCGGCACAGAACCAAATGACCTGGCACTCAATGCGCTCTGCGCAATGATCGAAAACACCCTGCGGGAGATGCAAGGCGAGCCCCTGCTTTCTGTACCGCAGCACAAAGATTTTAACCTTGATTAATCCCCAGCCCAACGAAATTAGGTACGTATATACAGCCCGCACAATTTTATTTGCAATGTAATTATGGCGCTAGATTTGATAACGAAAGCTGACACACAAACTACCCCTAATTAATGACCTTTATAAATGATCCTTTATTTCAGGCAACGCTCCATACGCCTTACCCACGTATTGTATTGGTGGCATCTCAAGGCGACTTTCAAATCCTCAGCTACAATAAGGCTGCAGGTGCCTTGCTAAAAGATGAATATGCTTTAGCCTTAAACCTGCAGCAATTTATCGAAGGGAGATATCGCGATCAACATACCAGTAGAGCCATCATAGAGGGCCTGCATACGGCTCAGGAAAATCAGGAAACGGTACTGCTCTACTTTTCGACAACCGAGATGGACGTAAATGATGAGCTGGACGAACAAAACTGGCTGCAGGTGGAGATCATCCCGGTTCAAACGCCGGATCATAAAACAGACTACCTGCTTGTAAACCTGATCAGTCTCCCGATTGCCCCATCCAGCAGCGAGCGTGCCCGGGAAACCTTCTTCAAGCAGCAGAATCTATCAGAGGAACTTGATGCTACCAATGAAGAATTATCCGCCAGTAATGAGGAATTAACAATCACCGTTGAAGCCTTAAACCAGGCGCAGGAAAACCTTAGACACACCAATGAGATTCTGGAGCGACGGGTTAGAGAACGTACCCTGGAATTACAGAACTCACTTTCAATCATTCAGGAAGAAAGAAAGCGACTTAGTAACATCATCGCCAATATCCCCGCAGGGATCTGCATTTTAAAGGGTAGAGATTTTATTCTGGAGGATGTGAATAAAGGCATGTTGCGCATCTGGGGTAAGGACATGCGCATCCTTGGCACCAAACTGCTCGATTTCCTGCCGGAACTGGAGCAACAGGCATTTCCGGCTCTACTGCAGCAGGTTTATACGACTGGAGAACCCTACATTGAAAGAGATGCACGTCTGGATATTGTAACCGGAGATGGTAAGAAGACTATCTATCTTGACTTCTCCTATACACCACTTTTCAATTCAAAAAAAGAGGTGGACCGCATCCTTGTTCATGCTGATGATGTTACCGAACGAAGTTTGGCGAGACTCCGTGAGCAGTATCTTTCGGAAGAGCTTACCGCCATCAACGAGGAGTTATCTTCGTCAAATGAAGAACTGGCCGCAACGAACGATGCCTTATCAGATTCACAAAAGACCCTGAAAAAGAGTGAAGCCAGCCTCAAGTTCATGTTTAATGCTATTCCGCAGCAGGTCTGGACCGCAGCTGAAGAAGGCAAGCTCAATTACGTAAATCAGATGATGTGCGAGGAACTCGGACAGGATATGGAAAGCTTGCTCCAACAAGGCTGGAGGCAATTTATACACCCCGATGATCTACTCGGTGCAATAGAAAAATGGACCATTGCCCTGCAGACTTCCCAGCCAATGGCCGCCGAATACCGCCTGCGATTTAAAGACAACAAGTATTACTGGCACATGGCCAAAGCAGTGCCGATGTTTGAAAACGGAATACTTAAGCTCTGGATCGGTACCAATACCAACATTGAACTTCAAAAAGCCAGTGAACAGAAAAAGGATGAATTCCTTTCTATTGCCAGTCATGAGTTAAAGACACCGCTCACGAGCATTAAAGCCTTCAATCAGCTGATCAGCAGAACCAGGGATAACGATAAAGTGCAACACTTTTCTCAAAAATCTGCCGAACACATCGATAAGCTGGAGTGGCTCATTAACGATCTGCTTGATGTAACGAAGATCAATGCCGGAAAGATGGTGTACAACATGCAACCACTTAACTTCAGGAATTTGCTATTGAGCAGTATTGATACCATACAACAAACCAGCACAACACACCGGATTATTCTTAAAGGAGCGGAAGAAATCACCTATATAGGTGACCATTTTCGCCTGGAACAAGTCGTACAAAATTTCTTATCCAACGCAATCAAATATTCCCCCAGAGCAGATCGGGTGATTGTAGATTATAAGATCGAAATGGACAACATTGTCGTCTCCATACAGGACTTCGGTATCGGGATCGCACGTAAAGATTTCAACCGCCTTTTCGACCGCTACTACCGTGTGGATAATTCGGCCATGCGTTTTGAAGGACTTGGTTTGGGACTATATATTTCTTCGGAAATTTTAAAACGTCACCAGGGCAGCTTTTGGATTGAAAGCGAAGAAGACCAGGGATCGACTTTTTATTTCCGGTTACCACTGGAACTATCGACCAACCAAAAGCAGGAGATCAATCGGGAAGATTTCTTTAAGAACCAGGCAGTCACCATAGTATATAATGACGCAGATCATCGTTTAGACGTAGACTGGACAGGGTTCCAGGACTTAAAGACGGTACAGCATGGCTGCCTCAAGATGTTGGAAATGTTAACCCGGCATAAAGTAAGCAAAGTGATCAACGACAATAGCCATGTGCTTGGCACCTGGTCTGATGCTTCCGACTGGGTAGGTGAAGTATGGTTCCCAATGATGGAAAAAGCTGGATTGCGCCAATTTGCATGGATTTACTCCCCTGCAGCATTCAGTCAACTTTCTGCGCAAAAAGCCGCTGATGTGGCTTATGGTACGGTGCTCACGCGCTTCTTTACCGATATCGCCGTAGCAAGGGAATGGATTTCATCAACTGATTAGTCGCAACCCGGAATTTCAATGTAGAAGGTGGTTCCTTCGCCTACTTTGCTCGTAAACCAGATCTTACCCTGGTGCCATTCTACAATGGTTTTGATAATAGACATGCCCAGCCCCACGGAAGTTTCCCCCTTAATACCGGAGCGCCTGGCCTTACTAAATTTGTCAAATATTGTTGCGTGAAATTCCTCAGGTATACCGATGCCGGTATCTTTAACTTCAATACGTACGCGGTCATTATTTCTACCCACACGAACTTCAATATTTCCATTATCTGGCGTAAACTTCAGTGCGTTGGATAATAGATTATTAATGACCTGCATAAATTTATATTCATCGATCTCTGCATAAATTGCAGGCTCCTCGACAATAAAGCTAAAGTTCTTCTTAAGTTCCACTTCATGCTGCAGGTAATCCTCCATAAAGATCGATATCCTGTCTACCAGATTATATCGTGTTTTAACAAGATCTGTAGCAGAGGCTTCAATAAATTCTAACTTGACGAATTCCTGGATCAAGCGAATACAGCGCCTAGCAATACTCTCAATGGAATGTATCATCTTCAAAGTAAGCGTGTCACTAGGATTCGTTTTCTGTGATAGGAGGTAGCTGTAATTGGATATGGAACCTAAAGGCCCGGCCAGATCATGTGACAAAATGTTCAAGACGGCATTTTTCTTACTGGAAAGCGCCTCCATGGTATCCAGACTTTCCCGGAAGCCGGTCATATCGTCGATATAACCCGTGATCACCCGACCATTTACTTCACATTCTGATAGTGCCATACTGAGACGCAGATAATGCAGCCGTTCCCGAAGTATAAACCTGAACTCCAGGTTGTCACGGAACTCTCCAGGTTTCATAGATTCAAAGATGGTCCTAAGATAATTCTGATCTTCGGGATGAACCATCTGAAAGAGCAAACGTGGTGTTGCCTCCTCCGGTTGCAGTTGAAAGAAGGCTCGAAACGCCGGGTTAGAATACAAATAGGTGTTCTTACTGATGTCAAATGCACAGTAGATTCGCGTATCATGGTTCGCTAAATCAAGAAGAAGTTTCGCTGGATCTGACATAATATAAAAGCAAGGAAGCCTGTGAAAAAGGGAAGTAGAAAGGGGCTGCAACTACAACCCCATGTAAATCTTTTTAGATGAGCCTGTTTAACACGGCATATTTAATGAGTGTAGCGGTGTTCTTACAGCCCGTCTTATCCATAAGGTTCTGGCGATGTCCTTCAACCGTTCTACGGCTGATGAACAACTTCTCGCCCATTTCGCTGTTGGTCAAGCCCTCACCGATAAGTTTAAGGATTTCCAATTCACGACTGTTCAGATGTAAATTCACTGGTTCGGTTGCCAAGGCTGGCGGTCGTTTTGAAGATCGTTCCAGCAGGCCGAAAGACAGGTCTGAGCTGATGTATCTTTCGCCAGACACTACCTGCCGCAGAGAGAAGATTAGCTCATCCGGACTTACAGTTTTCAAAAGGTACCCGGAAGCACCTTCAGAGAAGGACTGGATCATGTACTTTTCATTGTCCAGCATGGAAAGCATTACCACCTGAATTTTAGGATCAAACCCCTTAACGGCTTTGATCAGCTCAATTCCGTCCATGTCCGGCATATTTATGTCAGCGAGGATAACATCGGGCTTATTGCCGTTTTTTAACAACTCAATTGCCTCCAGCCCGTTATGGGCTTCGCCAATAACATTGAAACCTTCATGTGTCTCCAACAATAACCTTATGCCATCTCTAACCAAATTATCATCTTCAGCTAAAATCACATTCATCTTTCTTCTGTTTTATTTTATTTTTTGTTTATGCAAAGAGTTTTCGTAACTACCTAATTTACAATTATTTTTCAACAATTTCACCCGCTCAACTAAGTCAAAGATGTCAAAAGGCTTAGCAATAAATAAGTCACAGTTGTAGCGCCCTAATGATAGCGTGTGCTTTGGGAAAGCAGAGATGATTACGACTGGCAGTGTCGGTTTTGCCATCTTGATCTCGTGACACAACTCACCTCCATTTAAACCCCGAAGTAAAAAATCAACAATCACTACATCTGGCGCAAAATCATTAACTTCAGCAACAACATTATTTACCGCTAGTAAGGTTTTAACCTCAAAATTTTCTTCAGCAAAACATTCCGTCATTACATCCAGAATGGATTCCTCATCATCTATTATCAGTATTTTACCTTCCATGAGTGTCCGTTATTACTTTTTCTAACCAAAGTATAACCCGGGGACACCGTTTACCAATGATTGGAAAGCAAATCTACAAAAGTTCAGAATTTAATTCTACACGTACATTTACTTCAAAAATAAGTAATATTACCTGTTTAAATGCGCTTTTGGCACAGCTTACTTGAGTTGATCTCCCACTATCTTTCCCATACAATAACTAGTGGAGAGAAAATAAACTATTTACTTTAACGAATTTAAATAATTACTGGATTAATCATACTAACACAAGCTCATCAAAATCTGATTACAAAAGCAATTCTCATATTAACAATCGTAACTTTTCCTGATCCAGAATTGTCACCATCCAAATATGTCGGATCTCGAAATCTTCGAGAACATTGTATTAGGAGCCTGATGATACCAAAATAACAAATCGTAATTCTACCTGTTTGCGCAAAATAGAATAATAGTAAAACTACCTACAAAGCTAATCATTGCAGGGCATATGGTTTCTCAATCTCCTTTACACATTGCAGTGTCTCCATGACATGTTCCGGGTTGAAGAAAATAAATTCCTGCGGGATGGCATGTTCAAGTGCATGGTCCAGGGCATCCAACTCATTCGAGATCACCTCCACAGGCTTGCCGGGGTCTACAGACTGTACACCTTCCATCAACAAAGCCGTGATCTCTTCATTTGAACGTCCGCGGTATTCTTCATCATGCCTTATGATCAGCTGATCAAAGATTTCCGCAGCACATCTGCCCATAGCTACAATATCTTCCCTGCGCCGATCACCCGGACAAGCGATGATTCCCGTTTTCCTGGAGGCAGCAACCTTTGCAGCATATTTTTTCAGCTCCAGATAGCCGCTTTCATTATGGGCGTAATCAACAAGCAAGGTGATATCTTTGATGTTAAACACATTCATCCTACCTGGTGTGTGCTCTGCAGAGGGAATAAATGCAGTAAGTGCATCCTTAATGATCGTCAGCGGGAACTTGTATAGCTGCGCCGTAATCAAAGCAGGCAAGATGTTCATCATCATACATTCCGACCGTCCTTCGTGGCTAAGAGGTACATCAAACACCCTTGCTACCGGTATATGTTGTTGCTGATCAATGATCACAAAGTAACCCTGATCGATACTCGCTGCCAGACCACCTGCCCGCACATGCTCCACGATCCTTGGATTATTGATGTCTAAACTGAAGAGTGCCACTTTGCATGTTAAACCTTCGCGCATGGCAAATACCAAATCATCATCTGCATTTAAGATGGCACAGCCATGGGTACTTGTACTAACCGGCACTACACGCTTAACCTTTGCAAGCTGTTCTACCGTTTCAATGTCTTTCAGGCCCAGGTGGTCACTGGAGATGTTCGTCACAATGCTTACGCTGCATTCGTCGAAACCTAAACCGCTCCTTAAAATCCCCCCTCTGGCGCATTCCAGTACCGCAAACTCCAAAAAGGGATCCCGCAGCACAGCTGCTGCACTGGCAGGTCCACTACAATCCCCGGCGGCTACCAGATGCCCGACCAGGTAAATACCCTCGGTTGCCGTGAAGCCCACCTTCAGTCCTGCAGCTTTTACCAGGTGTGCAATTAACCGGGTGTTTGTGGTTTTACCATTCGTTCCGGTTACCGCCACAATTGGAATTCTGGAGGTACTTTCCGGCGGGTAGAGCATGTCGATAATTGGCGCAGCCACATTTCTGCCCCGACCAACTGTGGGCGCAAGGTGCATCCTTAAGCCCGGCCCGGCATTTACTTCCAGTACAGCGCCATGCGTTGCGGTAATCGGCTGGGCAACATCTGGCGTCATAATGTCGATACCACAGATATCCAAATCCATTAAGCGGGCAACACGTTCGGCAAGGAACACATTATCCGGATGTACCAGATCCGTCACATCTTCTGCAGTGCCCCCGGTAGAGATGTTGGCGGTATCTTTAAGGTCAAGCACCTGCTTTGCAGGCAAAACATCTTCCGGCGTATAACCAAGACTGGCCAAACGGCTTATTGTCGCATCATCTAGCCGGATGACCGTCAATTCCTTTTCATGCCCCTGTCCTCTTCTTGGATCTTTATTCACTAGATCCACCAGGGTACGAATGCTCGAACGCCCATCACCCACAACGCGGGCAGGTAAACGCATAGCTACTGCCACAAGCTTGAAGTTCACCAGCAGAAAGCGGTAGTCCCTGCCATGGATATGCTGCTCCACAATAACCTCCTCCGAATGCTTTTTAGCATAATCAAAGGCATGTTCGAGTTGCTGCTCGTTGGTGATGTACGTAGTAATACCCCTGCCGTGGTTACCATCCAGCGGCTTTACCACCAATGGAAATCTCAGGTTATCCATACAGTTTGCAAGGGAAGTCTTTTTAGTGATCACCATACCTTTCGGTACCGGGATATGATTTTCAGCCAATATGCGTTTCGTACCATCCTTATCACTGGCCTGCTCTACAGCCAGGCCATTCGTTGTGCAGGCTACCGTAGCCCTGAAGGTTTTCTGATTACAGCCATGCCCAAGCTGAATTAAGGAGTGCTTATCCAGTCTTCGATAAGGTATGCCGCGCTTTAGTGCTTCTTCAACAATGGCGCGGGTACTTGGACCAAGTTGCGCATTCCGGTACAATCTTTTCAGCTCCTCCAGTTCAGGCGGTAATGGGAAGGGCTGCTCATTCTTCAAGGCCTCCGCAATGCGGACGGCTAAGTTTCCGGCATAAAGGCCTGACACCTCCTCGCCATAAGAATAAACCAGGTAAAAGCGATTTGGATTACAGGTGCCATGCACTTTGAAATAAGCACAATCCAGCCCCACCAAAGCCTGGAGTTCCAGTACGAGCTGGCCCGTCAGTTCAACAAGCGTGTTAAAAGGCTGGCAGCGCCGCGAATAAGGGAACATTGCGGTCTTACCTGCCAGGATCCGGTTAATTGCATCCGTGTTCAGGAATTCAGATTCGTCCAAGGCGATGGACATTACTACTAATTTATGCCGGTTTGGACACCAGAAGTTTGGGCCCCGCATAACATTTGTCTGTATAATTTGCATGATCTTTAAAGCTGGAGACTACCCAACAATTTGACAGCCTCAGACGTTTGTAGGATATCTACCTCAAAACCAGAAATAACTACCTGTAAAACACTTCAGCATTTACGCGATTTAGAGGGCCAGAAAACAATACAATAAGCAACAGCGGTTAACCTTGTAGTTACATCTAATTAAGTTACCAATGGAAGTTGAAGAATTAAGAAAGTATCAGCAAGACAATGATTGCCCTACACCAACGGGCAAACTCATGATTATAGGCGGCGGAAAAGAACGGGAAGCCATTTTGAAAGACTATGTTGAGCTTATTGAGGTTGAAAATCCGGTGATTGAACTGGTCACCTCCGCAGGTTCCGTTGACGTAGAAGACACGTTCAATGAATACCGGGCAATTTTTGAAAAACACATTTCCTGTACTGTCAACCACATACATCATGACCGCAGGGAAGACATCAAGCCGGAGGAAGTTGAACAGCGGATCAAGGCGGCTGACGCCGTATTCTTTGCAGGTGGCGACCAGCTGAAGCTGACCTCTGTTTACGGGGGTACCGGTTTTCTATTCCTGCTTAAGCACCGCTACATCTACGAGGGCTTAATAATTGGCGGCACCAGCGCAGGCGCAATGGTCCTGTCAACCCCGATGATCTTTGCGGGTACCGGGGCTGATGAGATGATCGCCGGAGAGGTGAAGATTACCACAGGTTTCGAGTTCTTAAGAGACGTTTGCATCGACACACACTTCGTAGCCCGTGGCCGCATTGCCCGCCTCGCTCAGGTCGTTGCAACAAACCTTTCCACCGTTGGTTGGGGTATTGAGGAAGATACCGCCGTGATCGTTGAAAATGGCACCGAAGCCAGGGTAGCCGGCAAAGGTGTTGTCCTGATTTTGGATGGGAAGGAAAGCTTTGGCAATAACATCACCGAGTTCGACAAGCATCAGGCAATCAGCATTAGAAATATGAAACTTACCATCCTGCCTAAAGGTGAGCGGTTTGACATCCACCAGATGAACCCACCCCATAAATAGAAGGGGTATGGTTAACAAGGGGTTGACAGGGGGTTGACAAGGCCTTCACAAGGCCTTGTCAACCCCCTGGAGCCATGTTAAGGCCCTGCCAAGACCTTGCCAGGGCCTTGGTAATTTTAACTCCAGTAGCCTGTTCTATTTATTAAAACTATCTTTAGCCGCGTACGTTAAACAATTTTACAGGTCATAAATGAAATCAGCTTCAGAACAGGATAAAAAGATGGATGATACCTCTACACAGACTTTCCCGGTTGTAGGTGTCGGTGCTTCTGCGGGTGGGCTCACCGCTTTCAGGGAATTTTTACAAGGCATACCCGCGGATTCTAATATGGCTTATGTGCTGTTGCAGCACATGAGTCCGAAACACGAAAGCACCCTGCCCGACCTCTTGTCGCAATTTTGCGCCATTCCTGTACTGTTTATTACCGATGATGTGAAGCTTGAACCTAACCGGGTTTACGTAATTCCACCGAACCGCATGCTGACCACGGTAGATGGCAAGCTGAGCCTTGAAACCGTTAAGAACCGCCGCATTAAGCTGATCGACCGGTTCTTTTCATCGCTTGGTATTGTGCATCAAAGTTTTGCCGTCGGGGTAATCCTTTCTGGCACGATGGACGATGGCACATTGGGTCTGCAGGTCATCAAAGCCAGTGGCGGTATAACGTTTGCACAGGAAGCACACTCGGCCACACATGGAAGCATGCCACAGAGCGCAATTAACTCTGGCGCAGTAGACTTTGTGCTTCCTGCAAATGCGATTGTACCTAAGCTCCTGCAGATCAATCAACTTTTTCATACCTCATATACCCCAGAAGAAATCAAGGAACATACACCGGAAGCAGACGAAGAAGTCTTCAAACAGCTGCTTACGGTACTCCGGATCCGCCGTGGGGTAGATTTTTCGAATTATAAACAGAGCACGATAAAACGCAGGATCATCCGTCGCATGGCGCTCAACAAAATCGATCGTGCGGAGGAATACCTGCGCTTTTTAAGGGATAATAAAACGGAACAGGATCAGCTTTATAACGATATGCTGATCTCCGTAACGAGCTTTTTCAGAGATACTAAGAGCTTTGAAGTGGTTTGTACCGATGTGTTACCAGGAATCTTAGGCAGAAAGAGTGCTTTTGATCCACTGCGCATCTGGGTAGCCGGTTGCGCCAGTGGAGAAGAGGCCTATACCCTGGCAATTTGCATTCAGGAACATTTAGGTGATAGCGCCTATAGCCGCAAGATCCAGATCTTTGCGACTGACATCTCCGAAACGGCAATTGCCAAGGCAAGATCTGGAATATACAAGCAAAGTGAACTTGGCGGGCTTTCTACACAACAAATCCTTCAGTTTTTTAATAAGATTGATGGTAATTACCAGGTTAATAAAGCGCTGCGTGACATGTGTGTGTTTGCACATCATAACCTGTTAAAGGATCCGCCCTTTTCGAACCTGGATCTGGTAAGTTGCCGCAACGTACTGATCTATCTGGATCCCATACTTCAGAAGAGAGCGCTGTCCACCTTCCATTACGGTTTGAATGAATATGGTTATCTTATGCTTGGCAAATCCGAAAGTGTGGGTGGAAGTGCTGACCTGTTCGCACCAGCCTTCGCGCATGAGAAGATTTATCAGACGAAAGGGCCAAAAGGAAGATACCGGAACATTACTACAAACATCACAGAAAGAGCGCTACGGGATTTTGATCAGGAAACGGAACTGAGCACGCGCGCCAAAGATGTTCACAGCCTGGCAGACAATATACTGTTGTCACAATTTACCCCTTCAGGCGTCTTGGTGAACCCAAGTTTTGACGTCCTGGAGTTCCGCGGTAAAACAGATCAATGGCTTGTTGTTGCTCCTGGAAAACCAAGCTTCAACGTGTTGAAACTTGCCAGGGAAGGTCTCGCATTTGAACTCCGGAACTTACTCCATCTGGCGAAAACCAGCCAGGTGCCGGCACGTAAAGAACAAGTTTTCTTCAAAATAAATGATCAGCAACAATATGCAGATATTAACGTAATTCCCATCACGGAGATGGAAGAAACGCATTTTCTGATCCTTTTTCAAACCAGCATACAGCCGGTGGCCATAACGCTTTCTTCGGAGCCTTCTGAGCTGGACAATGCCAGCATTAAGACCTTAATTGAACGCAATGCACAGCTGGAAAAGGAGTTGTCGCAAACCCGTGAGGACATGCGTGCCATTACCGAAGTACAGGAAGCTGCAAATGAAGAACTACAGAGTGCCAACGAAGAATTGCTCTCAGGCAATGAAGAACTACAGAGTTTAAACGAAGAGCTCGAGAGCTCCAAGGAGGAGCTACAAAGCACCAATGAAGAAATTACCATCATCAACACCGAGTTGCTGGACCGTAACGAGCAGCTGAACAATGCCAGGCGATATAACGAAGAGATCTTCAATACCATCCATGATCCCTTATTAATTCTGGATGCGGAGTTAAAGGTGCTGCGCGCGACGGACGGCTTTTACCGGCTCTTCAGATTACATGAGGAAGAGGTTGAAGGGAAATATATCTATGACCTTGGAAGCCGCCAATGGAAAATTCCATCGCTCAAGAACCAGCTGCTATCGGTATTGCCGAAACAAGGTTTTGTAAAGGATTTTGAGATCGATTACAACTTCAGCATTGGACGACGCATCTTGATGCTCTCGGCAAGGCTGTTTACACCGCATAATCAGGATAAAGTGATCATATTAGCCATTCATGACATTACGGATCGACGTAGAGTGGAGGAAGGGCTGCTGGATGCCGAGCGCATGCTGGCGGAAAGTCAGGAACGTCTGCATTTTGCGATGGAATCTGCCGGTGTGGGCTCCTGGGACTTTAACCCCTTATCGGGTGAGTTGATCTGGGATCAAAAATGTAAACTACTCCATGGCTTTACCTCAGGTGAACATGTGGATTATTCCCGATACCTGAACCAGATTCTTGCTGAAGACCGCGATATGATAGCCTTCGCAACGCATAAGAGTCTTGTTGGAGACAACAATGGCAATTTCAACGTTGAATACCGCCTGGTCGATCTCGGTGATGGCAAGGAACGCTGGATAAAATCCAAGGGTAAAGCGTACTTCAATAAAGAAAAGATCGCAACCCGCTTCATTGGAACTGTACTGGACATCAGTGCAGAGAAGCATGTGGAACGCCAAACCCGCGAACTTGTGCGCAAAAAAGATGAATTTATAGCAATTGCAAGCCACGAGTTAAAAACACCTCTCACGAGCATCAAAGGAATCATCCAGATTCTGGAACGCTCAGCTTCCAAAGGTGAAATAGAAAGGTTAAAAGAACTGACTGCAAAAGCCGCAGCACAGGTTGACAAGTTCAACATCCTTGTAGACCAGCTGCTGGATGGTACAAATATACAGGCAGGAGAGCTTAAGCTACAGAAAACATATTTTTCGCTGCTTGGCCTGGTGCAAACCTGCACCCAACATGCCCTCGAACAACGTGGTGAGGTACAGATCGAGGTATCCGGTTCGGACGACATTATTGTCTATGCTGACCGTGATCGTTTGGAACAGGTTATGAGCAACCTGATTACAAATGCAATCAAATATTCGCCTGACAGCGACCTCGTGCAAATACGCCTCTCTGAACACCAGGGCATGGCCAGTGTGCATGTAACAGATTTTGGGATTGGGGTAGAGAAAAGAAAAGTGCCCTTGATATTTGACCGCTTTTATCGTGTAGATGAGCATAATGTAAATTACCCAGGACTGGGGCTCGGCTTGTTCATCGCAGCAGAGGTGATTAGAAGGCATAAGGGTGAAATTGGTGTAGCAAGTGAACCTGGAAAAGGTTCGACCTTCTGGTTTAGCATTCCGGTAAAAGAGGCCACAGATGAATGAACACGAGCATGTGCAGGACCACAGCCATGATCACGACCATGATCAGGCGCAGAACAGCTGGCTAAGCAAATGGCCGCTGCTCACGGCACTGCTCATTCTGGTAGCAATGCAGGTGCTGGAGCTCGGCTTTGAGCTGGAGTTGAATGCCTGGATCAGCCTGCTGATCTATACTATAGCCTATCTGTTGGCCGGATATCCGGTGCTTTACCTGGCGTTCAAGAAAGCTTCACGCTTCGACTTTTTCAACGAATTTGTGCTGATGAGTGTAGCTACCCTTGGCGCATTTGCCATTGGGGCCTATAGTGAAGGTGTTGCGGTAATGGTATTCTATTCCATTGGTGAATGGTTTCAGGATGCCGCCGTGGATAAAGCCAAACGCAACATCAAAGCCTTGCTGGACTTCAGGCCTGACCGTGTAGATGTAATCCGCGACGCACAGGTGCATACCGTAAAACCACAGGAAGTATCGCTGGAGGAGACCATTCAGGTAAAGCCAGGTGAAAAGCTGGCGCTGGATGGTGTACTACGCAGCCAGAAGGCATTCTTTAATACCGCAGCACTTACCGGTGAATCTAAGCCCGAACAGAAGACTGAAGGTGAACAGGTTTATGCTGGCATGATCAACCTCAATCAGCTGATACAGGTACAGGTTAAAGCCTTGTTTAAAGACAGTAAGTTAAGTAAGATCCTGGAAATGGTACAGGATGCGACTACCCGGAAATCACGTACCCAGCTGTTTATCTCCCGCTTTGCGGCAGTCTATACTCCAATTGTTTTCCTGCTGGCATTGATCGTGGTGGTACTCCCCTTCTTTTTGGTTGATACCTATGTTTTCAGGGATTGGCTTTACCGGGGACTGGTGTTCCTGGTGATCAGCTGTCCCTGCGCATTGGTGGTTTCTATTCCTTTGGGGTATTTCGGTGGTATCGGTCTAGCCTCTAAAAACGGCGTGCTGTTTAAAGGCGCTAATTTCCTTGATGTGATGACGAAAGTAGATACCATCGTGATGGATAAAACCGGCACGCTTACCCTGGGTGTGTTCAAGGTGCAGGAGCTTAAGTGTGTTAGTCTGGATGAAAAAACATTTCTGCAATATGTTGCGGCCCTGGAGCGTAAGTCCAGTCACCCCATTGCGGTAGCCATTACGGCTTACGCATCCGCTAAAGATGCGTTTAGTGGTAATGAGCAGCTGGAAGCTTTGGACTTGGAAGAGCTTGCAGGACTTGGTTTAAAAGCGCAGGTTAATGGACGTTCGCTGCTGATCGGCAATGCGCGATTGTTGCACAAGTACAACATTAGCTACGATACTGCACTGGATGCGATTGCCGAAACCATCGTTGTGGTTGCTATAGATGGTATTTATGAAGGTTACCTCCGTATTGCGGATGAACTTAAACCCGACGCAAAGCATGCCGTTCAATCCCTGCAAAAAGCCGGGTTGCAAGTTGTTATGCTTAGTGGCGACCGCCAGTCTGTGGTGGAAAGCGTAGCCGGGACGCTTGGGATTACAAACTTCGCCGGAGATTTGATGCCCGAACAGAAAGTAGAACGGCTGAGTGCTTTAAAAGCAGCCGGGCACCGCGTGGCTTTTGTTGGCGACGGACTGAATGATGCACCTGTTATTGCGCTTGCCGACGCCGGGATCGCCATGGGCGGATTGGGCAGTGATGCGGCGATCGAGACCGCAGATATCGTAATCCAGAATGATCAGCCTTCCAAGATCCCTGCCTTGATCAAAGTGGGTAACATTACCCGAAATATCGTTTGGCAGAACATCTGTTTAGCGATGGGCGTAAAGGTATTGGTGCTTATCTTAGGTGCCGGAGGTGTCGCTACGCTATGGGAGGCCGTGATCGCCGATGTGGGCGTAGCTTTACTGGCTATCCTCAACGCCGTGCGCATTCAAAACTTCAGAATATAAGAGCTTCCTGCTATTGATTGGTAGTTGTATAATGAAAAAAGCCTGCACATATCTGCGCAGGCTTTTATATGGTAGGCTTTTAGGTTTCTTATTGTCCCGGAGGGGTTGTTGTTCCAGAACCAGATCCGCCGGTTGTTCCACCAGTAGAGGTTCCACTGCCCGTTCCAGATCCTGTACCAGTACCTGCACCACCGGTAGTTCCAGAACCAGAACCACTGCCTGTACCTGTACTGCTGCCGCCGCCGCCAGTACCGCTGCCGGTTGTTGTACCACTACCTGTACCACCAGTACCTGAGCCTGTTCCGCCACTGCTTGATCCGCTAGTACTTGTTCCTGTTCCTGATGCACCACCAGAGCCCATTGTGCCGGTATTTGAAGTGTCCATCATACTTGTGTCGGACATGGTGGTATCCATCATGGAAGTATCCATTGATGTTGAATCACCACTTCCTTCACCGTTGTTGTTCGAACTACATGCTGCAAAGACCATCCCGGTAAATGCAAGAGTCATTAAGGCTTTAAATTTCATTGTTTTCTAGGTTTTCGGTTAATATTAGTTTGTTTTTCAGGTTATTATATTTCCATTATCCAGTACCAAAAAACCTGTAAAAATGTTTAACATAATCCGCTGAAAGGCCTAAAATTAAGTACAAACACCTCTAAATCAGTATTTTTCCCCTTAGTCCCAGTTTGCCCAGCTGCCAGTGTTCGCCCAGGAATCTGTTGTGCCAAGCGCACCGCGATAGGTTACTCTGGCCATGTCGTTCATATCTGTATTTTTTCCAACGCTGCCGAAGTTAGCGCCCTTAAGCGCCGGCGAACCAACCTGTGGTCTGAAGTCTGGTGCAGCACCTGCCTGATACAAGCCACCAAACATGTAACCAGCGATGTCGGTGATCAACTCGTTGTTATTTGCACGGGTTTTCGTGGTCTTATTTCCAGTTTGCGTAGCCCAGTTGGCAACATCGGCATCTGGATTTATGATTACCCCTGAAGGGCCGCTATCGAAGTTAAAGGCCCAGGCTTCATTGTCTGCGTTAACCAGATTGTATCGGAATTCAGAGTTCTCTTGAACGGAGTTGTCTACCAGATAAGGTTTTGTTTTCGGACATAACATCAAACCGCCATAGGTATAACCAGCGATGATGGAGTTCTGGATCGTGAACCTGGTGTTCTTGCGAATGTACACGCCTTGACTTTGGTCCGTTTCGGGTTGCGCTTCCGCAGGGCCCACAATGGTCATGTTCGAGATCACCGGGTGGGTGTATGGTAGTACTTCGGTGGCATCTTTATCGTTCAGGCTCTCTACGCCATTTGCACGGATACCTACTTTTGATGCCGAAGGACGGTAAGAAATGACGAACTGCAGACGACCGGTATAACCACGATCAAAGTCGAAGTTGTCATCACCATTGTCGTAAGAGATCAGGAATTTGCCGTTTACTTTACCACCTACGAACTGGAACCCGTCATCTCTGGAGTGTTTCACCATCACGTTTTCCAGGGTAGTTCCTGATCCAACACCGCCAAGCAATAGTCCGCTGGCATGATCGATCGCCCATTCTTCTTCGTTTTCAGGGTTTAAAGCACCGGTGTATTCCAGGCGAAGGAACTTAATGGAACCGGAATTGTCATTTTCTTCAACGCCACCAAATTCAGTATCAGGTGTTTCTTCCATTCCGGCGATATGCATTACACCACCAGCGCCGTTTGTAGCTGCTTTACCTAAAACGATTAGGCCTACCCAATCGCCCGGCGCAGGCTTAGCTGCAGCGGAGGTAAAAACAACAGGTTTTTCAACGTCGCCGTTCACATTGATCTTTGCACCACGTGTGATAATCAAAGCACCTTTATCTTCCATTTTTTCCGCCGGTTCTACCATAATGGTTGTACCTGCAGCGATGGTTAAAGCGACATTACCCTTTACGAACACTCTTCCTTTTAGAACATAATTATTATCCGGAGTAAGCTCCGTATTTTTCGTTATCTCTCCACTTAAAACCAGGGTCGCCTTTTCCGGTCCGGGTATAAACTCATCCTGATCTTTCTTACAGGAGAACAATGCAGTAGCGCACAACAAAGCCAATGTGAGGCCTGTTTTGAAATTCAATTTCATATCGTTGTTGGTTGATGTAAGGCAAAGTTAGGTCCGGCAAATGACTACTTCAGTTTTGAGGCGCATATTGATTAAAAAGCGAGTAATAAAAAACAAGTTTTCACACTTTTTCACGGACGAATTTGCTCGTTTGCCGGCGCATCTGGGTCAGGTAAATTTGGATCAATCTCCGGGTTAAGCTGTACAGCCCCATCTCCATCTTTTTTAGCGAAGAGGATTGGATAAAGAAACATTAGGGCACCAAGAATAAAAAGCAATCCCGAAGCTTCTAAAAAGTACACTGCAACATCTTCCTTCTGTTCTCTAAGTAGCAGATATACGACAAGAGAAATGATTCCGAGGATAATGGCAATTACAGCTTTCTGAAGTTTGAGAACTTTAATCATGGTGTTTTTGGTATAAATTAATAATTCCTGTGAAACACATTGCACAAAAATCAATCCAAGGCGTAAAATGCTTGATATTTAACACTAAGAATACCGTTTTTAAATACAAAAGCTTAACTTTGCATCCTTAATTTTTTGGAGATACTGGATTGATGTATAGGGAATTTAAACAACTGGAACTAGCTAAAATAGGAGAAGAAATACTGGCGTTTTGGAAGAAAGAACAAATCTTCGAGAAGAGCATTTCGACAAGACCTGAAACGCAGCCTTTTACTTTTTTTGAAGGACCTCCTTCGGCCAACGGTATGCCTGGCATACACCACGTAATGGGCCGTGCAATAAAAGACATCTTTTGCCGCTATAAAACCCTTAAAGGTTTTCAGGTGAAACGTAAAGGTGGCTGGGACACCCATGGCTTGCCTATTGAGCTTGCTGTGGAGAAAAAACTCGGCATCACCAAGGAAGATATCGGTAAGAAAATTACCGTAGAGGAATACAATGCTGCCTGTAAGGAAGAGGTTATGAAGTACACCGATGTATGGAATGACCTGACCGAAAAAATGGGCTATTGGGTAGACCTTGAAAATCCGTATATCACTTACCAAAACGAATACATTGAAACCCTTTGGTGGATCTTAAAATCTTTCTACGAGAAAGGTTTGATCTATAAGGGCTACACCATACAACCTTATTCACCTGCTGCTGGTACCGGCCTGAGCTCGCATGAGCTGAATCAGCCTGGCACTTACAAGATGCTTAAGGATACTTCCATCACCGCACAGTTCTTCCTGAAAAAAGATCAGGAACATCCACTGATGCCAGTGCTGTTTGAAGATGATGCGGAAGAAACGGCAATCGTTGCCTGGACAACCACACCTTGGACCTTACCGTCTAACGGTGCTTTAGCGGTTGGCGAAAAGATCAGCTACGTGAAAGTGAAAACGTTCAATCCTTACACCTACCTGCCGGTAAGTGTGGTGGTTGCGAAAGATCTTGTTGGCAAACACTTCAAAAAAGATGCGCAAGGCCTATCCTTCGAAAACTATAAAGGTGGTGATAAGCTAATTCCTTGGCAAATTGCAGCGGAGTTTACCGGCAAGGAGCTTGTTGGTCTGCGTTACCACCAGCTGATGGATTACGTGACTTCGGATGAGCTGAAAGAGAAAGCTTTCCGCGTGATCCCTGCGGATTATGTAACCACGGAAGATGGTACGGGTATCGTACATATCGCTTCTGCCTTTGGTGCAGACGATTTCAGGGTTGCCCGTGAAAGTGGTGTACCTGCAGTGATGGTTAAGGATGCTTACGGCAATGAACTGCCTTTGGTGAATAAACAGGGTAAGTTTGTTGATGAAGTAACGGACTTCGCTGGCCGTTTTGTGAAAGAAGAGTTCTACAGCGATGAAGAACGTCATGCTGCAGATTTCAAATCAACTGATGTACTGATCGCGATCAAGCTTAAAGAGGACAACAAAGCATTTGATGTAAAAAAATATGAACACAGTTATCCGCACTGCTGGAGAACTGATAAACCGGTATTGTATTATCCTTTGGATAGCTGGTTTATCAAAACTACAGCCGTTAAGGAGAAACTTGTTGAACTGAATAAAGGCATAAACTGGAAGCCAGAAGCTACAGGCACCGGTCGTTTCGGTAACTGGCTGGAGAACCTGGTAGACTGGAACCTTTCACGCTCGAGATACTGGGGTACCCCACTTCCGATCTGGCGCACAGAGGACGGTCAGGAAGAGTTATGCATTGGCTCTATTGCTGAACTAAACAGCGAAATCCAGAAATCTGTTGAAGCGGGTTTCATGGACGCGAGTTTTGAGCTTAAGGATATGCACCGCCCGTATGTGGATGATGTGATCCTGGTATCACCTACTGGCCGCAAGATGAGACGGGAAGCCGATCTGATCGACGTATGGTTCGACAGCGGCGCCATGCCTTACGCGCAATGGCATTTCCCATTTGAAAATAAAGAAGCGTTTGAGAACGCCTACCCTGCTGACTTTATCGCAGAAGGTGTGGATCAAACTCGTGGCTGGTTCTTTACCTTACACGCCATCGCGGTGATGTTAAGTGAAACCAGTGAGGAGATTAAAGCCATCAACGAACGTGTTGGCAACCCAGGTGTCGCTTTCAAAAACGTAGTTTCTAACGGACTGGTACTGGATAAAAACGGTAACAAGATGTCGAAACGTCTTGGTAACGGTATCGATCCTTTCAGCACGATTTCTACTTACAGCGCTGATGCCACCCGCTGGTACATGATCAGCAATGCATCCCCATGGGATAACCTGAAGTTCAACATAGACGGCCTGGATGAGGTGCGCCGTAAGTTCTTCGGAACCTTATACAACACGTACTCGTTCTTTGCGTTATATGCAAACATCGACAAGTTTGTGCTGGATAAAGATAACCAGACTCCAGTGGCTGAACGCAGCGAGCTGGACCGCTGGATCCTTTCCTTGTTACAGACCTTGGTTGCCGAGGTAGATGAAAGTTTTAATACTTACGAGCCGACCAGAGCAGCACGGGCAATCCAGACCTTCGTGGATGAGCATTTGAGCAACTGGTACATCCGTTTATCGCGCCGCCGCTTCTGGAAAGGTGAGATGACCGCAGATAAAAAGGCCGCTTACGAGACCTTGTACACCTGCTTGACCAGCATCGCGCAAATGATGTCGCCTATTGCGCCATTCTTCGCCGACTGGTTGTACCAGAACCTGACCGTTTCAGAAGATCAACCTGCGAAATCCGTACACCTGACCTTCTGGAAGGCTGCAGATGAATCGCTGATCGACCTGGAACTGAATGCCCGCATGGAGCTGGCACAGAACATCTCTTCTATGGTCCTTGGACTAAGAAAGAAATCGGCCATCAATGTTCGTCAGCCTTTAGCGAAGATCTTAATCCCGGTATTGGATCAGCAGCTTGCTGCACGTATTGACCTGGTTAAAGATTTGATCCTTTCTGAAACCAATATCAAGGATATCGAGTACATCACCGATACCGTTGGGTTCATCACCAAGAAGATCAAGCCGAACTTCAAGGCTTTAGGTCCTAAAGTTGGAAAGAGCATGAAGCAAGTTGCTGAAGCCATCACCAGCCTGGATCAGGAAAGCATTAACACGCTTGAAGCAAATGGTGAGATCGAAATCAAGGTTCAGGAGCAGAGTTTTATGATCTCTACTGCTGATCTGGAGATCATTGCCGAGGATATTCCGGGATGGCAGGTATCCAACATGGGTAAGCTAACCGTGGCATTGGATGTGACCATCACGCCAGCGCTTAAGCAGGAAGGTTTATCCAGGGAGCTGATCAACAGAATTCAGAACCTGCGCAAGGAACTTGGATTTGAGGTTACCGACAGGATTCGTGTGGAAGTACAAAAACACGATTTGATAGCAACAGCGCTGACGCAAAATAAGGAATACATTTGTTCGGAAATTCTGGCAGATGATCTTATATTAGCAGATAACCTGGTTGATGGAAACAAAACAGTGATAGATGACGTTGAACTACAAATTTTGTTAATTAAAAAATAAAATAATGGAAAAGACTACGAAGACAAGGTATTCAGACAGCGAACTTCAGGAATTCAAAACATTGATCCAGGAGAAGTTACGCATGGCCAGAGAGGAATTCTTGTCATTAAGCAACTCGCTAAGCAGCCCGAACTCAAACGGAACTGAAGATACATCAGGTACTTACAAAACGCTGGAAGATGGTTCAGCAACGCTGGAGAAAGAACAATTAAACCAATTGGCAGCACGCCAGAAGAAATTTATCGATAACCTGGAGAATGCATTGGTGCGTATCGAGAACAAAACTTACGGCATTTGCCGGGAGACGGGTAAATTGATTCAGAAAGAGCGCTTAATGGCTGTGCCACATGCAACACTTAGCATGGAAGCAAAACTGAAGCAGGTGTAATGAAAGGCTATACTAAACCTTTATTAATAATATTTTTAGTATTACTTATTGACCAGGCTTCCAAGATTTGGATCAAGACCAATATGTCTATGGGTCAGGAGTTCAACATCCTTGGAGAATGGTTTATCATTCATTACACTGAAAATAATGGAATGGCCTTTGGGTTGGAATTTGGCGGGGAGTTCGGTAAGCTGGCTTTATCCTTATTCAGAATTGCAGCTGTAGGCGGTATCGGCTATGGGCTGCACTATTTAATCCGACACAAGTACCACAGAGGGCTCATCCTTAATGTAGCCCTCATCTTTGCCGGCGCACTGGGTAATATCATTGATTCGGTATTTTACGGTGTGATCTGGAACTATGCGGGCCTTTTTCATGGCCGTGTAGTCGATATGTTATACTTCCCAATACTGGAAGGTGTATTCCCTGAATGGGTGCCCATTTGGGGCGGAGAAGATTACATCTTTTTCAGGCCAGTATTCAACATTGCAGATGCAGCGATATCTGTCGGTGTTGTGCTGATCATGATCTTTCAAAGCCATTACTTCAAAGAAGAAGTTGTTGAAGAAATCGGCATCAATAACGAGATCGTCGAGGACTAATAAAGCCGGGCATGTAGCATTTTCATATCTTGCTGCGTTTAACAGATAAACACACAACATATGAAAAAGCTATTTGCCCTGGCCTTTGTTGCCCTTTTTTCCCTGAGCGCTGTTGCACAACAAGTAGACCTTCGTAAGAAGATCACCGTGAGCGGCGTTGCCGAATCTGAAGTCACCCCCGACATCATCTACGTAGGTATCTCGCTTAAAGAATACTTCAAGGATAATAACAGTAAGAACAGAATAGAAATAACCACGCTGGAAAATCAACTGTTCCGTGCGGTACAACAAGCTGGTCTTCCTAAAGAAAGCCTTACGGTAAACAGCCTTTCTGCTTACGCCACCCGTGATAAGAAGAAGAACCCGGAATTCTTAGCCAGTAAGCAATACCGCCTGAAGGTGAACGACCTAAACAGGTACAACGACATCATTGCTGCTATTGACCCTAAAGGCATCGCCTACACGAACATTGAGAGCTATGACTACTCTAAGATCGAGAGACTGAAGCTGGAGCTTAAAGTAAAGGCCCTGCAGAATGCGAAGCAGAAAGCAACCTTCCTGGTAGAGTCTTTAGGTGATAAGCTGGGCAGTGCCCTGGATATTCAGGAGATCAATAATGAAGTGTTCCCACAAGCTTATCGGGCAAATACCATGATGATGAAATCTGCCGCAGCAGATATGGAATCCGCTGCAGAGATCGACTTCAAGCAAATTAAACTCAGCTATACCATCAACGCAGTATTTGAGATTAAATAATTGTTTAGTAGACTAGACAATTTAAGCCTGTGGATCAGCTAAACTATTAATCTTTAGGCAATCAAATTATAAAAGGCAGGTCACACTGCCTTTTGCATTTACGACCTTCCGGGCGGTAAAGCGACCACTTCAGCCAGCTATTTTGAGTACATTAATTTTTTGGTAGGTTTTTTGTTCTTAGCGAGTTAATTAAAACGAAATCATATGAAAAAATTAGTTTACGCTTTAGCGCTTGTATTTATCTTAGGATTTAGTGCAAACCCAACCATGGCTGCAGACCGTAAGGACAAAGTTGAGCTTACCGCTGAACAACAGGTGCAGTTGAAAAGAATTACCGACCGTGTGGAAGAGATTAAAAACATGGACAAATCGGACCTTTCTAAATCAGAAAGAAAAGCATTACGTAAAGAACTTAAAGAAATGAAAAACCAAGCCCGTGCAATGGGTGGAGGTGTTTACCTTTCTGTAGGAGCAATTATCATCATCGTTCTGGTACTTATCCTGATCTTATAATCATCTACCTCATAAAAAAGCCCCTGCTGGAACATCCAACAGGGGCTTTTTTTGTTGCAGGACACTTAGTCGATATACTCGAAGCCTGTGTATTTCACTAATGCTTCCGGGATCTTGATCCCTTTATCTGTCTGATTATTTTCAAGAATAGAAGCCACAATCCGAGGCAATGCCAAGGCACTACCATTCAGCGTATGTGCAAGCTGTGTTTTTCCGCTCTGGCCCTTAAAACGCAGCTTCAGACGATTTGCCTGGTAGGTTTCGAAGTTAGACACAGAGGACACCTCCAACCAACGCTGTTGCGCTGCACTCCAAACCTCCATGTCGTAGGTCATTGCAGAAGTAAAGCCCATATCACCTCCACACAGACGTAATACGCGGTAATGCAGACCAAGTTCCTGAAGCAGACTTTGAACATAGCTGCTCATTTCTTCAAGCACTTCGTATGATTTAGATGGGTGAACGATCTGTACCACCTCTACCTTGTCAAACTGGTGCAGTCGGTTCAGGCCACGCACATGTGCACCATAAGAACCCGCTTCGCGGCGGAAACATGGTGTATATGCCGTATGCTTAACAGGTAATTCTTCTTCTTTAAGGATCACATCACGGTAAAGGTTGGTCACCGGAACCTCCGCGGTCGGGATCAGGTACAGGTTGTCCATACCCGCATGGTACATCTGGCCTTCTTTATCCGGCAGCTGCCCGGTTCCGAAGCCTGAAGCCTCGTTCACCATGTGCGGCACCTGTACTTCGCGGTAACCCGCAGCGGTAGCATGGTCCAGGAAGAAGTTGATCAACGCGCGTTGTAAGCGCGCACCTTTACCCTTGTAAACCGGGAAACCAGCACCTGTGATCTTTACCCCCAGTTCGAAGTCGATGATGTCATACTTTGCAGCAAGCTCCCAGTGCGGCAAAGCACCTTCAGGCAATGCAGCAGGCTCACCGTGCAGCGAAACCACTTCATTGTCATCCGCGGTCGTACCAGCTTTCACCAGATCATTCGGCAGGTTCGGCACTTGTACCAGCAGGTTGAATAATCGTGCTTCAATGTCGGCCAGTTGCTCAGACAGACCTTTGATCTGCTCTTTGTTGCTGCCGGTCTGTGCTTTCAAGGCTTCCGCCTCCTCTTTCTTACCGGTACGCATTAGCTCACCGATCTGGCGTGCGCTGGAGTTTGCTATAGCCGATATCTGATCCAGGGAAGTTTGGGTTTGCTTACGCTCCTCATCCAGCTGAATGATCTGATCTACCACCTCATTCTGTTTGAAATTACGTACACTTAAGCGTTCTAAAACTTTCTCTCTATTATCACGGATATAGTTAACTTGCAGCATTATTAATTATTTTTTTTTACCAAAGATAACAAGAGTTTGGAGAATAATACGTTTGGTAAGCTATTTCTGGTGCCTACACCCATCGGCAACCTGGAAGATATGACCTTCAGGGCCATCCGCATTTTGAAGGAAGCTGATGTCATTTTAGCCGAAGATACCCGCACCAGTGCACCACTATTAAAACACTTCGGCATAGACAAAAAGGCCTACTCCCACCACCAGCATAACGAGCATAAAGCGACCTCAGAGATCATCCGTTTCTTAAAAGAAGGCAAGCTGGTGGCGCTGATCTCCGATGCCGGTACACCTGCGATATCAGATCCTGGTTTCTTCCTATCCAGGGAGGTCCTCAAAGAAGGCATTGCCATAGAATGTTTACCGGGTGCCACAGCCTTCGTGCCGGCGCTCGTGAACTCTGGATTACCCACAGATGCCTTTGTATTCGAAGGCTTCCTGCCGGTGAAGAAGGGCCGGCAGACGCGCCTTAAAAAGCTCGCCGAAGAAGAACGCACCATGGTGCTTTACGAAAGTCCCCACCGCCTGCTGAAAACGCTTGAAGAATTCGAAGAATACTTCGGTGAAGACCGCCAGGCATCTGTAAGCCGCGAGCTTACCAAGATGTATGAAGAAACCGTCCGGGGCAGCATCGCTGAAATAAAATCACACTTCACAAACAATATCCTGAAAGGAGAATTCGTAATTTGTGTAGCAGGAAAACCTGAAGAAAAAAAGAGCAAATCAAAGGATAAAGACTACAAATAAACACACAGACCACCATGATGATACCTGATAAGTTTCTGCTTGATGAACAAGACCCGAAAGCTATAGATAAAGTCCTTGGAAAACTTACCGACATGCTGAGCAGCAACGAAGAACTGCTTTACATTGCCGTACAGAAGAAACCTGCTGTGAACTTGCTGCCCGACTGCATCGCCGTAACCAGCAAACGCATTTTCTACTGCGAACCAGGCAACCTGGGCATCACCATGAACTTCAAAGACATTTCCTGGAAGAGCATTCATGAGGTGTCCTTCAAAGAAGAGTTGTTTGGCGCTAAATTCACCTGCACCCCGGTTCAGGGCGTACCGTTGGTCACCGACTTCATCCCGAAAGTGCAGGCCAGAAAGTTATATCAGGTTACTTCTGAGCAACTGGAGCTCTACAAAGAACAGGCATTACTGTTGGCCCGCGAAACTCAAGGCATCAAGGAAGCAGCAAAAGGACCTTTATTCCAGGACACTGAGCAGTTTGAAGAAGCTGTAATTGTTGAAAATGCGGAGCTGCCTGCTGCTGGTAATACCACAAACGGTTTTCCTACCGAGGCGCAGCCGGAGCAAACGATACCATCGGTACCAGGTACCTCTCAGACCCCTGCCCTTGCCGCAGCGTCTGTTGAAGAGCCTGAAGACGAAACCACGCTGAAACTGCGAAAACTAAAATCCCTGTACGATAAACAGCTGATTACCCTCGAAGAATACGAAGCTAAAAAAGCAAGTATTCTGGATAGCTTTTAAGATAAATGACGCAAAAACAAACGTACCTGCTGGCAGTGCTCAGCGCTTTCCTCATGTGGCTCGCATGGCCGCCCATCCCGTTTACCGCTCCGCTATTACTTATTGGCCTGGTGCCCCTGTTTATCGCCTTACAGGCGATATGTAAAGATGGGCAGCCTGAAACCAGTAAACGCATCTTCAGAACCGCAGGATTAACCTTCCTGCTCTGGAATACCGCCAGCATCTACTGGGTGTACAACGCCATCGTTGCTTACAATGATCCAATCACAGCATTTCTGGTTAGCCTGATTCCTTTTGGATTGGGCGCATTGCTCATGACCACCGCCTTCTGGCTGTATTTCCGCTTGGCACAGGTCAGCAGCACCAGGATTGCTTACCTTGGACTGATCTGTTTCTACATCGGCATGGAGTATCTGCACCAGAGCTGGGACCTTGCCTTCCCATGGATGACCTTGGGTAACGGCTTCGCCAGCATGCACCAACTGGTGCAATGGTATGAATATACCGGGGTTTACGGCGGTTCCCTCTGGATATTATTGAGCAACATCATGGCTTTTGAAGCCTTTAAAGCATACAAAGCCTATAAAGGTTACCCCGGTTACAGGCTCGGGATCTTCTGGCTGATCCTGATTATCATACCCATGGCCATATCGCTGAGCCGCTACTTCAGCTATGAAGAGAAAAGCATGCCGGTAAACGTGGTAACGGTGCAACCCAACATAGATCCCTACAAGAAACTGGGCGATCTTCCGGTGGCAGAGCAGATGCGTATTCTGACCCATCTGTCTGACTCCGTTGCACAACCCAACACCGAATACTTCCTATGGCCGGAAACCGCCCTGGCACAGTACAGCGAAGAAGAAACGATCCGCGACAGCCGCGAATACGCCACCATGCGCGCATTCATATCGAAATACAAGAACGGAAACCTGATCACAGGTATTGAAACTTTAAACAAATACAACGACCAGCGCACGATAAGCGCCAAAAAGGATTATGAAAGTGGTATTTATTACGACAACTACAATGCAGCCATCCAGGTTGAAAATTCATCCAACGTACAGTTTTACCATAAATCCAAACTGGTACCAGGTGTAGAACAGATGCCTTTCCCAACGGCACTGGCCTTTCTGGCACCGATATTCTCCGAACTTGGCGGTAGCGTCGGTGGCTATGGCTGGCAGGAAGAACCTGGCGTATTCTTTTCCCAGAACGGTGTGGGTGTAGATCCCGTGATCTGCTATGAATCCATCTGGGGTGACTGGGTGCGCCGCTCCGTAAAAGATGGTGCGCAGTTCATCGGTGTCATCACCAACGATGCCTGGTGGGGTAATACTTCCGGTAAAGAACAGCATCTGCTGTACGCAAAATTAAGAGCCATTGAAAACCGAAGATGGGTGGTGCGTTCCGCAAACACCGGTATTTCCGCTTTCATCGACCAACGCGGCGACATCACCAAACGCAGTAAATGGTGGGTAGCAACCGCGCTTAAAGCAGACATCAACCTGAACAGCGACATCACCTTCTACACCAAAAATGGAGATATTATAGCAGTCCTGGGTAGCTTCATCGGCATTGTCATGATCTTCATCATTCCTGTACAGGATTACAGACGTAAAAGGGCGCTGAAGCCAAAACAAGCTTAATCAAATACACCCCAAAAGAAAAAGGATAAGCAAACGCTTATCCTTTTTCTTTTAAAAGCATCAGGGATGCTCTAAGAAAGGTATTTACCGGTAAGTGGCATCCTTCTGCCCATACCAAAAGCTTTTGGCGACACCCGCAAAATTGGCGGGGTCTGGTAGCGCTTAAACTCCGCGTTGTTCACCATCTTGATCACCTTGCGCACCAGCGCTTCATCGAAACCTTGTGCAATGATCGCTCTCGACGATTGCCGCTGCTCAATGTACAACTGCAGGATCCTGTCCAGCTGATCATAATCCGGCAAAGAATCCGAGTCTTTCTGGTCTGGTCTAAGCTCTGCCGAAGGTGGTTTCACAATCGTATTTTCCGGGATAATTTCACGGTCTTTGTTGATATATCTTGCCAGTTGGAAGATCTGCGTTTTATATACATCCCCAATCACACCAATAGCACCGCACATATCGCCATACAAGGTGCCATAGCCCACCGCACACTCACTCTTATTCGAGGTGTTCAATACGATATAGCCGAACTTGTTAGACATCGCCATCACGATAATACCGCGGCAGCGGGCCTGAATGTTCTCTTCCGTTACGTTAAACGGCAGATCCTTAAACACAGGTGCCATCATTTGATCAAAGGCATCCGCAGCATCCTTGATCGGAATCACCTCATGCATACAGCCAATGTTGTTCACCAGGTCCATCGCATCATCTATGGAATGATCCGTAGAATATTTCGAAGGCATCAATACCGCCATCACGTTCTCCGGCCCTAAAGCACGACAAGCCAGTGCACAAACAATAGCCGAATCGATACCGCCAGACAGGCCCAATACAGCCTTGCTAAAACCGGATTTCTTAAAGTAGTCCTGAATACCCAGAATCAGCGCATCATGGATCTGTGCCACGTCAGGCAGCGCCTGGTGTTCAATTTGCTGCAGCCCTCCAAGACCCTTACCGTCAAACTCGTAAACTTTAAAATCTTCCTTGAAGTATGCCATTTCATCCAGCAGGTTGCCCGCCTGATCAAAGGCTAATGAACCGCCATCAAAGATGATCTCCGTTTGTGCACCAACCTGGTTCACATACAGCAAGGGCAGCTGGTACTGTTTTGCGTTACCCGCCAGGATCTCTACCCGTTCATCATCGTGCAGGTAAGAGAATGGCGAAGCCGCGATGTTGATCATCAGCGAAGGCTGCTGTCTGATCAGTTCATCCATCGGATTAGACACGTAAAGCGGATTATCATTAATGTTCCACAGGTCCTCACAGATGGTCACCGCAATTTTGTGCCCCATAAATTCGACACAATCGAACGTAAGCGCAGGTTCAAAATAGCGGTATTCATCAAAAATATCATAGTTTGGAAGCAAAGCCTTTTTAATTACAGCCTTTACCTCCCCTTTTTCTATAAAATACGCAGCGTTAAAAAGATCTTTTCCTGCGATCTGCGGATTATTTACCGGTAAACCGATGATACAAGCAATATCCTGGGTATGTGCAGCAATCTCTTGTGCAGATTGCTCACAAAGCTCTATAAACTCATCAAACTCCAGGAAATCGCGGGGCGGATAACCGCAAAGGGCCAGTTCCGCAAACACCACCAGGTCGGCACCTGCTGCCTTTCCTTTTTCCAGGCTTTCAATGATCTTCTTCGTATTCAATTCAAAATTACCGATCTGGTAATTCAGCTGAGCAAGGGCTATCTTCATTATTCAAGAATATGATTCAGTAATATTGGGCAGCCTAAGCAAGCTGCCCCACAAATAAGGTCTTAGAAGAATACGGCAAGGTTTAATCCCACATAGTGGTTACGTACGTTGCGGTTCTTGTCATCGCTGATATCCGTGAACCCATTGTTAAAGGTTAAACCCACCGAAACGCTGGTATGCGTATCCAGGTCGAACTCCCCACCAGCACCAAGAATCAATCCCGCTCGGTAGAAGTTCGTTAAATCCTTGATGTTCCTGTCCTCAACAATCTTTCTGCCAGATAAAGAGACATCCTGTTTAGCGCCGATGTTGAAATCGTTAGATAAACCGAATTGTCCGTACCATACCAACTCGCCTACCTTGGAAGTCCGAAGCTTAATGGTCAATGGAATTTCAATGTACTGCAACTTGTATTTCAGGCCATAAGCAAGCTTTGCCGGGTCATTAACATCATGGTAAGGCGCTGGGTTGATCTCTGTACTTTTACCATTGATGGTGGTGATGGTCAACCCTGTAGAGAAGCTATAGTTTTCCGCGAAGTTGAAATCACCGAGCAAACCATAAGAAAAGCCAATACTGGTACCATCCGCTTTGCCACCTTCCGGTTTTAACCAGCCGAAGGTTGGATGTGCGGTTAAGCCGAGTTTGAAATCATTTCCTAGTGGACCATTCTGCCATTGCGCGAATGCGCTTCCTGTTAAACAAAAGAAGAGTAGAGTAAATAAGATTTTTTTCATACAATTTAATAATAGGCCTCAGCAGCCAGGATTACACATTTCAATTGACACCGCCATTGTTGCAGGATTAAGCCCTGATCTGTCTATATTTGTTCAACATGAACAATACGGTTAAGTTTTCCCAAATCTATCTTTTTTTTGCCGCTCTGCTTATACTATTTTCCTGCAAGCAGAACAAGCGCCCTGATGTAGAAGACATTAAATTGGATATTTCCATAGCACGTTTTGACCGGGATATCGTAGCTGGCATGGCTAAAGGCCCAACGCAAACCGATGCAGACCTTGCCAAAAAATACGGCAACTTTTACCAGGATTACATTAACCGCATTGTTGGAAATGGTGCCTATTCCGGTCCGGAGATTCTCGATGTCTTATATCAGGATCAGGCCTTTAAAGACCTGAATCATGATGCCGACAGCGTGTTCAAAAACATGGCGCCCATTGAAAAGGATCTCACAACGACCTTCAAATACATCAAACACTATTACCCGGAGGTGAATGTCCCTAAGTTTATCGCTTTCGTATCCGGATTTGAAGTGCAGGCACCTGTTGGCGACGGATACATGGGCATAGGACTGGACATGTTCCTGGGTAAAGACAGCCGTTTTTATCCCGCCATTGTACGCAGTGTGCCGATGTATCTTTCCCGGCGTTTTAGCCCGGAGTATGTTGTTCCACGATTAGCAGAAACTTTTGCCCGCGAGGAGCTTTTTCCGGAGCGTGATGAAGACCGTACCTTGCTTTCAAAGATGATCCATAACGGAAAGATCCTGTATTTCATGGATCAGGTGCTTGATGAAAAGGTGCCGGATTCCGTAAAGATCGGCTATACAGACCAGCAACTGGGCTGGTGTACTAACTACGAAGGCAACATCTGGGGCTATTTTATGGAGCATGAACTACTGTTTAAAACCGACTACCAAAAGATCCAGGTGTACCTGAGCGAAGGCCCTTTTACGCCAGGATTGGGCGAAAAGAACCAATCGGCACCAAAATTGGGTGTATGGATGGGCTGGCAGATCGTAAGGAAATACATGAAGGAAAATCCGGAGGTAACCTTGCAAGCGCTGATGGCGGAGCGGGATGCAGAAAAAATCCTGCATGCGTCCAAATATAAACCAAGGCAGAAATGACAAAAGTAGGGATTGTACTATCCGGTGGCGGCATCAGAGGCATAGCGCATTTAGGCGTGCTTAAGGCATTTTCAAATGCCGGTGTACAATTCAGTCATATCAGTGGCACCAGCGCAGGTTCTATTGCCGGAGCTTTTTATGCCTCTGGTGTAGACCCCGAAGAAGGACTCAAGATATTCCTCAAAACCAAACTGCTGCGCTTCATCCGTCCTGCACTGCAGGGATTAGGCCTGATCAATATTGAGCGCACCACGGCGCTGTTCCAGACCTACTTCCCGGATGATCGCTTTGAAAGCTTAAAGATCCCCCTGACCATCGCCGCGACCAACTTCAGCGAGGGCAGGATTGAATACTTCAATCAGGGACCGCTCATCCGTACGGTTCAGGCTTCCAGCTGCATTCCCGGTATCTTCAGTCCGGTGATGATCAACAACCAGATGTATGTAGATGGTGGCATCCTGAACAACTTCCCCATCGAGCCGCTGGTGGGCAACTGTGATTTCATTATCGGTTCTTCCTGTAACCACCTCAATCCGGTGGAGAAGATCACCAAGATCCGGGCACTGATGGGCAGGGCCTTCCTGATGTCCATCAACAAGGATATGGAAGAGAAATCACCTTTATGCGACGTGCTGATTGAGCCGAAAGGCATGGGTGAGATAAAAACCTTCGATACCGCAAAAGCGGAAACCATTTACTGGTTGGCCTATGAGGAAACACTCCGCGCCATCCACACCAACGAGAAGCTGAAGCAACTGCTCGGCTAAAGCAACGTTCCCCATTTAAATCCATTTTGCTATGCATTTGCAAGGTACTTTAACCGTGCTTGCTACGGCTCCGTACGTACAAAGCACGTAGCAACCACGGTTCAAGTACGCCGCAAGCACCTTGCAACACCAGGCTTTTTTGCCACCCTGTTACAAGCAAAAGGCCCCATGCAGCAAATGCATAGGGCCTCTTTATTTGAAAAGTAAAATGTACTTATTAAGCTTTGTTCAGCGCAACCAGGGCATCTCCCACCAGTACGGGAATGGCCTGGCAAATGTTCAACTGCAGGCAGAACTTAACATCTTCGCCGATGTTCAGAGCCGCAAGTCGGTGACTGTGCGAGGATTTGGTCATGTAGGCACCTAGATCATGTTCTGCAAGCCCGTAAAGATCCTCGGCCATCACCGAGGAATCGTCGAACACGGTGAATTCAGAACGAAGTTCTTTCACCACTGCGCCGGCAAACAGCGTATCTTCAAGGTTTGCAGAATCCTTCCAGCCTGCGCATAACAACAAAACATCCTGAGGTTGTTTTCTTAACCAGTCGCAGAGCGACTGCAGGTTCAGGAAGGAACCGATAACCACCTGGTGTGCTGTAGCACGCGCCATGTGCAGGGCTTTCGTGCCGTTTGTAGTTGTTAAAACAACGGTTTTACCGGCAACATGCTCCGCAGTATAAGAAAAGGGAGAGTTTCCGAAATTGTAACCTGTAACCACTTCGCCGTTGCGCTCTGCAGCAAGCAGGTAACCATGATCTGCATACTTTAAACAATCTTCAACCTGGGCAACCGGGATAATGGAGCTTGCACCATTATCAATGCCATAAACCATGGAAGAGGTTGCTCTTAAGATGTCGATTACAACAACAATACTATCTTTTATATCATAAAGCCCCAATAAAGCGGGCGTTAAACAAACTTCAATCTTTCTCGACATGTAATATATGGGTACGGCTTATTTATAAAAAGGGAACTTCACTAGCTTAGCTTTCACTTTGTTGTTGCGGATACTGATGTAAATCTCGCTGCCTTCTTTCGCGAATTCTTTAGCTACATAACCCATTCCGATGGCTTTTTGAAGTGATGGCGACTGCGTTCCAGAAGTTACCCTTCCAATTTTGTTACCTTCTGCATCTACAATTTCATAATCATGACGCGGAATACCACGGTCGATCATTTCAAAACCTACCAGTTTGCTTTTTACACCAGCTTCCTTTTGTGCTTTAAGCGCTTCGCTGTTGGTAAAGTTCTTGGTGAATTTGGTGATCCAACCTAAACCTGCTTCAATTGGCGAAGTGGTATCGTCGATATCATTTCCATACAAGCAGAAGCCCATTTCCAGTCTCAGGGTATCACGGGCACCTAGTCCGATCGGCTTAATGCCCAATTCCGCACCCGCTTCGAAAATAGCATCCCAGATTTTATCAGCGTGTTCGTTGTCGAAATAGATCTCGAAACCACCTGCACCAGTATAACCGGTTGCAGAAATCAACACATTATCCACGCCTGCAAACTGGCCTTTAACAAAGGTATAGTACTCCATAGAGGCTAGGTCTACCTCGGTAAGGCTTTGCAGTGCTTCGGCAGCTTTAGGGCCTTGTACGGCAAGTAAAGAGGTCTTATCAGAGATGTTGTGCATCTCCACCTCTTGTGTATTGTATTTCTGGATCCAGTTCCAGTCTTTTTCAATGTTGGAAGCATTAACAACAAGCATATAGGTTTTCTCATCAATGCGATAAACCAGCAGATCATCTACAATACCGCCATCTTCATTGGGCAGGCAGGAGTATTGGATCTTGCCATCATACAATTTAGAAGCATCATTGCTGGTAACACGTTGAATAAGATCTAAAGCATTTTCGCCTTTCAAGATAAACTCACCCATGTGCGATACATCAAATACGCCGACGCCTTGTCTTACTGTTGCGTGTTCGGCATTGATGCCTTCATATTGCACCGGCATGTTGTAGCCAGCAAAGGGAACCATCTTAGCACCTAAGGATATGTGTTTGTTTGTTAAAGCGATCTCTTTCATCTGTTTAGATTCGTGTTTGCTGCTGAATCCATCAGGATGTTGATGAATTCATGCTTTGTTGTTAAAAATTGCGAGCAAAAGTACACAAATTTTTAAGCATTAAGTAGTTGCAGATATACCTGAAACATCCTTTGCGATACGCCGGAGATGTCGTATTCGCGTTCTGCAGTTTTTCTGGCCTGTTGGCCGATTTCCTTCCATTTTCTGGATTGGGTGAGGCACTGGAGGATGTAGCGGTAGAACTCGTCGGGGGTGTCGGCGAGCAGAATGTCTTTGCCGTGTTCGCAGGCAATGCCTTCTGCGGCAATGGTAGTAGCAATGATACATTTGCCCATGGCCATGCCTTCCAGGATCTTTACCCGCATACCGCTGCCGGAGAGCATCGGCACGATCATGATGGCTTTGGAGTTCATGAATTCCACGGCATCGAAGATCTCCCCTTCTACCAGTACATTATCAGAGTCGTATTCGAAGAACTTCTTGGGCATGTTGCGACCGGCAATATAGAAGCGCAGCTCGCTGTTCAGCTCTTCAATGTCTGGCCATACTTCATCCAGGAACCACTCGATGCCTTCCCGGTTGGGCAGCCAATCCATGGAACCCAGGTGGAACAGCGTTGGGAAGTTGGGGCTGGCAGGATCTACTTTATACTGCTCAATATCCAGGGATACTGGGAAGACATCAACACTGGCTTCACAGCCCAGCTTGATGATGTGGTGCCGGTCCGGTTCGGATATGGCGAAGACCCGGTGAAAGCGGTTGATCTGTTCACTTTCATAGGCTTTCAGGCGATGGGCCAGGAACTCCAGGTATTTACGCTTGGGTCTGAACTTTTCTCCTTGGGAAAGTCGCTCCCAGACATCAAACAGCATGTTATGTGCGCGGTAAATCAGCCTTGCTTTACTGTTGGCTTTTACCACATCAAGGTAAGGCACCACGAAAAGACTTTCGAACTGGATGATGTCGAACTCCGTTTCCCGGAGTATGTCTTCCAGCATTCTGGCGGCTTCATCATCATAGAACCTGGAAATGTTATAAGATTCGTTCGAAAAGATGTTGAACAAGGCGCCAATCAGGTTGGCATCTGTGTTTACGCTGTAATGGTGGAACTTGATCGCATCGAACACGGGATCATAGATGTCCTCAACATCGACCTGGTGCTCATTGGGATTAATGCTGAACAAGGTGATATCTACGCCCATACGAAGCAGGCCCTTAATTGTGTTATAAACAACTATAGGATATCCGCTCTTCGGCGGAAAAGGGACCCGGTTTGTAATGAAAAGCGTTTTCAATTTACTGAAAGTACAAATTTATACGACAAGATCAGGCATACCGTCAAATTGCGGGTGACTGATCGTAAAGGTTCTTCTATGATATGGTGTTAATCCTCTTTCAATAGATACCAGGCGGTGTGCAGCTGTTGCATAGCCTTTATTTTGATGCCACTCATATTCCGGATGCTCCAAAGCGATATTGGCCATATAATCATCACGGTATGTTTTCGCGAGAATCGAAGCCGCTGCGATGTTCAGATACTTGCCGTCGCCTTTAACGATGCAGGCATGTGGGATATCTGAATAGGGTTTAAAGCGGTTCCCATCGATCACCAGGTATTGCGGAATAACCATAAGCTGGTCAATGGCGCGGTGCATGGCCAGGAAGGAGGCATTTAAAATATTAATCTCATCAATCTCGTTGTTGTCCACTACACCTACTGCCCAGCAGATGGCTTGTTTCTGGATTACCTCACGCATCTCCAGACGTTGTTCCAGGCTAAGTTTCTTGGAGTCGTTCAGGATCTTGGATTTGAATTTCCGTGGAAGAATGACAGCAGCAGCATATACCGGACCTGCAAGGCATCCTCTGCCCGCCTCATCACAGCCTGCTTCGATCAGTTCTTTTTGGAAACAATTGATTAACATACCGCAAAGTTAAGGATAATGCAGCTGAAGAATTCAAGGGAAAAAGTAATTTTTAAATCGTTACGTTCTGTGATTTGACATCAAAGGCATCTCTTAAGCCGATGGCAAGTACGTTGAAGGCGTAGACGGTGAGCATGATGGCCAGTCCAGGTAGTACGGCGAGGTATGCGGCATCCATGATGATGTAGCCATAATGCTCCTTGATCATGGTGCCCCAGCTTGGCATTGGTGGCTGTGCACCGAAACCCAGGAAGCTTAGCCCGGTTTCGAGCAGGATGGCCGAGGCAAAGTTTGCGGAAGCGACCACCAGGATGGGGCCGGCAATGTTCGGCAGGATGTGTTTGATGATGATGCGGCTGGTGGGAAAGCCCAGCGCCTTGGAAGCTTCTACGAACTCCACTTCTTTGAGTGCCATGACTTGTCCGCGGACAAGCCTTGCGACATCTACCCAGGTTGATAAGCCGACAGCGATGAAGATCTGCCAGAAGCCTTTACCCAGGGCAAAAGAGATGGCAATGACCAGCAGTAAGGAGGGCAATGACCAGATCACGTTCATGAACCAGCTGATTGCGGCGTCTACTTTGCCGCCAAAATACCCGGCAAGTGCACCTAAGCTGATGCCGATCAATAAGGAGATGATCACCGCCATAAGGCCTACGGAAAGTGAAACCCTGATGCCGAGGATGAGCCTGCTGAGTAGGTCGCGGCCATAGATGTCGGTACCCAACAGGAAGCGCTGCTCGTAAATGTTGCTCTGGATAAATTGCGCTTTCAGCTGTTCTGGCGTTGCGTTCAGATCGCAGCTGCTGCAGATGTCTTTGATGTTGTACACTTTGCTTTCGCCGGGTTCATCATCGCCGATGTAAGCTGCTGCTTCGACCTTCGTGCCTGTAATCTTGTAGCTGTTTATGGGTATGCTTTTGAAGTTGGCTTCCTGTCCATACAGCATTTTTTCAAAGATGTTGACCTGCTGGATGGATGGATTTCGGTTGATGACCAGAAAGCTGAAACTGCGGCCAGGCTTTTTATTGCTGAGCTGCAGGTGCATGGTGTTGGCCATAGGCGTTTGATCCGGAGTTACGAGGTAACCCAAAATCCCGATGATCATGGTGGCCAGGATGAACAGCAGGCCGCCGACAGCGAATTTGTTCTTTTTGAACTTCTTCCAGATCTTTTTTGAAGGGCTGTGATCATTCATTAGCGAACCATCCTTCCTTTCCAACTGTACTTACCGGAGTTGCCGGCAATACCGATATAGATGATGTAAATGATGTGCAGGATGTTTAACAAAGGCAAAAGTTGCATGAGTTCCGGTCTGCGGGCAAATTGAATAACTTTTTTCAAAAACAGGAATTCTATCAGCAATTTTATACAGAACTGAAGAAATGCGAGGGATAACAGCTGCGCCCCCCCGGCGATGTTGAACAGCAACATCGCTGTGCCAGCTAGCAGGTTTAGCAGGATGCTCAGGTTAAATAACCAGACCAGCACACCGAGCACAATGATCGACTTGTTCTTGTACCTGGTGCTTTTTGAAGCCCAACGTTTACGTTGCTGTATAAACTCCCGCAGGGTTGGCTTGGCCTGGGTATACACGACGGCTTCGTGGTTCTTGAGGAAACCGATCTTGTTGCCGTATTTGTCGGCCATTTTGTGCAGCAGCAACTCGTCATCGCCAGAGGCAAGGTCATCGATACCTTTAAAGCCACCAACTTCATGGAAAGCCTGACGCTCATAGGCCAGGTTGGCGCCGTTGCAGGTTGATGGTTTGTTGTTACCAATGGTAGAGGCGCCCATGCCGATCAGGAACAGGAACTCCAGGGATTGTGCCCTTTCAAAGCGGCTCTGCTCTTCGAAGTATACCACCGGAGAGGAGATCATTTTGTAACCACCCTCCTGGTAATAGCTCACGATGGTTTTAAGCCAGTTCGGACCCATGCGGCAGTCTGCATCCGTCGTGATGATGAGATCGCCTTTGGCACCGCCTATGGCCGTTTCAATGGCTTTCTTTTTATAGGAATTGATGGTATTGCTTTCGTTCAGGCTGATCAGGCTGATGCCTTGTGCAGCATAGGAGCTGATGATGGCGCCGGTATTGTCTGTAGAATGGTCGTCGATAAAGATGATCTCCAGGTATTCCTTCTCGTAATCCTGCGCCAGCAAATCTTCTATGGTTTTGCTGATGTTTTCGGCTTCGTCCCGGGCAGCAATGATTATAGAGACTTTTATGGGCTGGTGTTTGCGGTAGGTAAAGGTTTTCAGCGCTTTCCAACCTTTTATGAACCAGAGGATTACACCCAGGTAAAGTAACGTCAGCAAAAGGGATAATACACTAGTTACGTTTAAGACTTCCAAAGAAATTAAGTTTAAAGACGAAATAGGATCCTAATATAGCAGGAATAATAATATTAATAAGCCAGATGCTGGCGGTGCAGGCCACTACAGGTGCACTTTGGTCGGTGATGAATTCGAAGAAGAATAAGGCTGTCACACTTCGGATACCAATGTCGAACAGGTCTAGTGATGGCAGATTGGATTGTATGAAAAACAGGATGCAGACCATCATCAGCACATCAGTGAAATGCAGGCTTGGTATCAGCCAGAAAAACATGATGAAATATTGGGTGCTGAATACGGCATATCTCGCCAGGCAGTAAAGCAGTATTCTCAGGAGCTCGGCCTTTCGGTACCGGGCCAGGATCGTGTAGAACTTCTTGTATTTTCTGGTAAAGCGCATGGAGAGCAGCAGCCCATTTAGCCATTTGATGTTGAAGTAGAATATGGCCAGAAAGGAGCAGAAGATAAAAGCGATGGTGCAGAGGAACAGGAAAAACAGGTCGTCCATCGGTTTGAAACGGTAAATGAAAATGCACAGGGCGATGGAACCGAAGATGTTGGTGAGCACCATTTGTCCGATGTTACCCACAGCCATCGCTACTGCCCCGATGATCCGCCGTTTAGGCGAAAGAAAAAAGACACGCCCGCCATACTCCCCTATCCGGTTCGGTGTGAATACCGCCCAGGTAAGTCCACAGAATACCGATTCTACCGCTTTCCAAAGACTAATGCGCTCAATTGGTGCTATAAGTCTTTTCCATTTTACTGCTTCCAGGCCCCAGTTTACAAGCATCAGCAGGAACACGAGCGAGATAACGGCAATGATCTGTACGGAAGGAATGCGGTGGATGAGGTCAAGAAATCCTTTGAGGTCCTGGTTGGCGCTAAGCTTGACGTAGATGAAGTAAAAGGCAAATACGACAACGCCAATTTTGATCAGATTAGATATGATGGTCTTGTATCGGGGTGTTATACTTTTTGCGCTCACTCTCTGCAAATATGCTTATTATTGTTCTATGTTGGTGGAAAAAAAGGAAAGGGTGATCATGGGAATCGATCCGGGAACAGCGGTTATGGGCTACGGATTGATCCTGGAACAGGGGAGTAAAATTAAGCTGATCAGCATGGGGGTGGTAAAGATGGATCACCTTGACGATCATTTTCTAAAGCTTCAAAGGATATTTGACAAGACGGTAGGTTTGATTGAGCAGTACAAACCAGATGTGATGGCGCTTGAAGCGCCGTTCTACGGTAAGAACGTTCAGGTGATGCTGAAACTGGGCCGCGCACAGGGTGTGGCGATGGCAGCAGCGCTATCGAAGAGCATCCCGGTGACGGAATATGCGCCACGGAAGATTAAACAGTCGATTACAGGCAATGGTAGTGCGGGCAAGGAACAGGTGGCGGCGATGTTGCAGCGGCTGCTGCTGTTTAAAGAAACACCCGAGTTCCTGGATGCTACAGACGGACTTGCCGTGGCGGTTTGCCATGCTTTTCAAAGGGTGCCTTCTGGTGGTGGCGGGAAGTCCTACTCCGGCTGGGAAGCTTTTGCGAAAGACAATCAGAAGCGCGTGAAATAAACTCACAAACAACAAACTTATTATAAAACAAAAAAGCCAGTTCTTATCGAACTGGCTTTTTTAATGTTGGTATCTGGAAGGTTATGCACCTAGAATCTTGAAAACGCCTTTGAAGCAAAAAGCTGCTCCTACAAACAGGATAGCCCATGAAATTAGGGACAGCATATCAGAATCACCTGCAAAACGCAAAAACACGCCGATTACACCTAATATAATTCCAACTAGTAATAATTTGTAGATCCCTTCATCGTTTGCAGTTTTCATGCTGGGAGTACTGTAGATTGGTTTCTTATCCATGTTAATTTTTTAGTTTTACCGCACAAAAATAATATTAATTAGCCTATATAAAAGGATTAATACTAATAAGTTTTCAATCCTTTTAACCGTTCTGCAGCCTTGATGGCCTCCGACGGTTTGCCCGCTTTATAGAACTGTTTTTCCCAGTCGCCATACATTGGGTTTGGTAGTACAATAAAATGCGTACCAAATTCGGCTTGTGCCGCATTTACCTGCTCAATGGTGTTCTTGCCTGAGCGATAGAAGATGTTAGAGAAGTCGCTGAGGTTATCACCGCATAAAAGCAGGATATGATAGTTCTCCAGTATCTGCTGTCTTCTAGGTTCTTTATCTGAGGTACTGCTTTTTAGCAGGATGTGTGCTTTATCTGCATTGGGGAAGCCAAGGGTTTTAAGGTTGTACAAAGTACCTTGCATTTCTGAAGTGTCTCTGTTGGTCACGTAAAAGGTCTCCACCTGATGTTCAGCGGCAAACTTGAGGAAGCTCAGTGCACCTGGAACGGTGTCGGCTATGCCTTTGCCGGTCCAATCGCTCCAGTCCTTAGGATCAAAGGTCCTGCCCTGCGTGATCTCATAACCTTGCAATGGTGAATTGTCCAGCACAGTCTCATCCACATCGACCACTACGCAGTACTTCTTGTCCTTGCCCGCTTGTTTTAAACGATCCAGCAGGGATATTTTGGCAAAGTTGTAGGCCTGAAAGGCAAGGGCGCGGTATTCTCCGGCATGTTGCTGCCAGAGTACTGCAGCGGTATAATCGCGGTAACCGCTTTGGTTGTTTGATGTGGTATCTATCTGGTTGGTGCTATTGTCCTGAGCCAGTAGGCCTAATGGCATGAGGAAGGCGATGAGGATCGCTAAACGTGTTTTCATTTGACTGATTTGTTTAAACAAAAAAGCCTCTGTCGTGCGACAGAGGCTTTGATAATATATTCTTTGATTATCCATTCAGGGCAGCAGCACCACTTACAATCTCGGTTAACTCGGTTGTAATAGCAGCCTGACGGGCCTGGTTGTAGGATAGTTTCAATGCTTTCAAAAGATCTCCGGCATTTTCAGTTGCTTTGTCCATAGAGGTCATACGTGCACCGTGTTCTGAAGCATGTGAATCTAATACCGCTTTGTAAAGCTGTATCTTGATCGACTTCGGAATCAACTGTTCTACGATCTCTGCTTGAGATGGCTCCAGGATGTAGTCTACATTTGAGGCTTTTACCGTCTCTACTTGTGTTTCAGCAGCTCGTTTTAATGGAAGCAGTTGCTCTGTTGTAACGATTTGAACAGCGGCATTTTTGAAGCGGTTATAAACCACCTGAACTTCATCATAATCGCCCTTCACAAAGCCATCCATGATCGCTTCTGTAATTTGGGTTACATTCTCGAAGGTCAATGCTGAATATAGCTCGTTGTTGTTACCGATGGTGTTGTAATTACGCTTTTCGTAGAAGTCCTGAGCCTTCTTACCAATTGCAACAACACTAACATTACCGTTCTTCAACTGCTCGCTATAGCGCTCCGCAATCAGATTATTGGTTGCTTTGATAACATTCATGTTGAACGCACCTGCAAGACCACGGTTTGATGACACGACCACAACTAAAACTTTGTTCGGTTCACGCTCCTGAATAAAAGGTGATGATGAACCTTCTAAACTTGCCGACAGATTACCTAAAATCTCCTTTAGTTTAGTAGCATATGGACGTAATTGTGTAATCGCATTGGTAGCACGCTTTAGCTTAGCAGCCGAAACCATTTTCATGGCCTTGGTAATCTGCTGTGTAGATTGCACCGATGCTATACGTATTCTTACTTCTTTTAAATTAGCCATGTTATTTTAGTGTGCGCCGTTAGAGATTAATATTTACTTGAAACCTCTTTAGCTACTGTTTCTAATACGCTTGTACTTGCATCTTCAAGTTTACCTGCTTTTAGGGCAGCTAGAACCTCTGGGTGACGCAATTCAATTTGCTCAAGGAATTCTTGTTCGAATTCTTTAACACGCGCTACTGGAACCTGACGCATCAGGTTTTTAGTACCGATGTAGATGATCGCAACTTGCTTTTCAACTGGCATTGGTGAGAACTGGCCTTGTTTTAACAACTCCACGTTACGGGCACCTTTGTCCAATACAGATTTAGTAGCAGCATCTAAGTCAGATCCGAACTTAGAGAAAGCCTCTAACTCGCGGTATTGCGCCTGATCTAACTTTAAAGTACCAGCAACTTTCTTCATCGACTTGATCTGTGCGTTACCACCTACACGTGATACCGAGATACCTACGTTGATCGCCGGACGAACACCTGCGTTAAACAAGTTCGACTCCAGGAAGATCTGACCGTCAGTAATGGAAATTACGTTGGTCGGGATGTAAGCAGATACGTCACCAGCCTGAGTTTCAATGATTGGCAATGCCGTTAATGAACCACCACCTTTAACGATTCCTTTGATAGACTCCGGAAGATCGTTCATGGATTGTGCGATATCATCGTTAGAGTTGATTTTCGCAGCACGCTCTAATAAACGGCTGTGAAGGTAGAACACGTCACCTGGATAAGCCTCACGGCCCGGTGGACGACGTAGTAAAAGAGAAACCTCACGGTAAGCCACAGCTTGTTTAGACAAATCATCATAAACGATCAATGCCGGGCGACCAGTATCTCTGAAGTACTCACCGATTGCAGCACCAGAGAAAGGTGCGTAGAATTGAAGTGGAGCAGGATCAGCAGCAGCAGCAGAAACTACTACTGTGTATGCCATTGCACCATTCTCTTCTAGTGTACGAACAACGTTCGCTACGGTACTTGCTTTCTGACCGCAAGCTACATATATACATAAAACAGGGTTTCCTGCTTCATAGAATTCTTTTTGATTGATGATAGTATCGATACAAACGGCACTTTTACCAGTTTGACGATCACCAATAACCAACTCACGCTGACCACGGCCAATTGGAATCATCGCGTCAATCGCTTTGATACCAGTTTGTAATGGTTCAGTAACCGGCTGACGGTAAATTACACCAGGTGCTTTACGTTCAATCGGCATTTCGTAGGTTGGGCCTAAGATTGGACCTTTACCGTCGATAGGCTCGCCAAGTGTGTTTACAACACGACCTAACATACCTTCACCAACTTTGATAGAAGCAATTTTATTGGTACGCTTAATGGTATCACCTTCCTTGATGTCGCCATAAGGACCTAATAAAACCACACCAACGTTATCTTCCTCAAGGTTCAATACAATCCCTTGTAAGCCGTTGTCAAATTCAACTAACTCACCTGACTGTACTTTAGTTAAACCGTAAACACGGGCGATACCATCACCCACTTGTAATACGGTACCAACCTCTTCCAGTTCAGCTTCCGATTTGAAGCCCGCCAATTGTTGCCTGATAATTGCCGATACTTCGTCTGGTCTTACCTCTACCATAATGTTTTATATTATTTCTTTTGTAATCAGTAATCTGTTAATGTTTATTAAACCACACCGTGGCTAAATTCTTTCTTTAGTTTATTCAGGTTGCTGGCAATGCTGGCATCAAACTGCCTGTCACCAACTTTTAAAATAAACCCGCCAATCAGTTTCTCATCAACTTTCTCTTTGATCAGTACTTCGTTGGCGCCAACTTCTCTTTTAACTATAGTTATAATCTCAGTACGGTTTGCTTCTGTTAGCGGAATCGCTGAAGTTACCTCTGCAGTGATAATACCTTTCAGGGCATTATACTGTGATAAATAAGCTTTAGCAGTTTCAAACACGATTGAAGACCTTCCTTTGCTTACGATCAGCTTCAGGAACAGATCGGTAACTGCACTAACCCTTCCGGAGAAAGTGTCTTTTAAGATACCGGCTTTTTTATCAAGCGGAATAATCGGGTTGCTAAGAATTGCACCCAGTAAAGGGTTTGCAGTAATTACCGAAACGATGCTTGCCATGTCAGCCCGAACAGCTTCCATAGAGTTTTGCTCGATAGAAAGATCAATAAGTGACTTCGCGTATCTTGATGCTGCTTTACTATTTGACATTTGTACTTTACGTTTGGATAAAATTAGTTTAACTCTACATCCTTTAACAGGCCTGTAACCAATTCCTGCTGTTTCGCTTTATCCTGTAATTGTCCGCGCAAAACACGTTCCGCGATCTCGATAGATAAAGTAGATACCTGCGACTTCATTTCAGCCAGTGCAGCTTTCTTCTGGTTAGCAATTTCGATCTTAGCTTTTTCAAGCATTTTGCTACCTTCAGCCTGCGCCTGTGCTTTAGCCTCATTCAGGATGCTGTCTTTAAGCGTTTTTGCTTCTTTAAGGATAACATCCCTTTCAGCACGCGCTTGTAGCATCAACTCCTCATTTTGAGCAGTTAAACGAGCCATTTCTTTTTTTGCCAATTCAGCTTTATTTAAAGCCTCATCGATGTACTGCTCGCGCTCATAGATAGCACCCATGATTGGTTTCCAGGCTAGCTTTCTAAGAAGCAGCAATAGAAACAAAAACGCGATTAATGTCCAGAAAACAAGTCCAATACTTGGGGTAACTAACTCCATATGATATTTAAATTTCTAAGTCTTAATTTAATTAAGGCTGGAAGGCAACCAATCGTCGACTTCCAACCTTAGTTTTTTTTTCCTGTACTTACAGTCCTTTGATTATTGAGGATTGTTTCCAAGGAACGCAACTACCACACCGAATAACGCAACACCTTCAATAAGTGCAGCAGCGATGATCATTGCAGTTTGAATTTTAGAAGCAGCCTCTGGTTGACGGGCAATACCTTCCATTGCTTTACCACCTACTTGTCCGATACCTAATCCAGCACCGATAACTGCGATTCCGGCACCAATTGCCGCGATTGAACCTACCATAACTAATTTAATTTATATTAATGAATCTATAGTTTAATATTAATGATGCTCCTCAACAGCCATACCAATGAAAAGCGCGCTTAACAAGGTAAAGATGAAAGCTTGTAGAAAAGCAACTAGTAACTCCAGGACATCCATGAAGATCACGAACGCTACCGATACCGGCGCTATTGCAAGTGATTTGAAAATGAAGATCAGAGAGATTAAGCTTAACACGATAATGTGTCCAGCAGTAATGTTGGCGAACAACCTCACCATTAACGCGAATGGTCTTGAAAGCACACCGATAACCTCTACCGGGATCATGATCACATACATCCATTTCGGAACGTCAGGTGCAAAGATGTGACTCCAGTATGATTTGTTACCATTTACGTTTACGATGATCAAAGTGAATAACGCAAGAATAAAAGTGGTCGCAATGTTACCAGTCACGTTAGCACCACCCGGGAAGATTGGAACTAATCCCAAAAGGTTATTGATTAAGATAAAGAAGAACACCGTTAACAGAAAAGGCATAAAACGACCGTAATCATGACCGATGTTTGGTTTAGCAATATCGTCTCTTACAAACACAATGATCGGTTCTAAGAAAGACTGCAATCCTTTAGGCGATTTTCCGTGACGCTTCTTGTACGCAGAGGCTACCGCAGAAAAGACAAGCAACAAGATCACTACAGTCAGGAACATTGCAGCAACGTTCTTGGTGATGGAGAAGTCCATAATGCTAGCCGTTGCAGCTTCATCGATCTGACCATCCGGAGCAACAACTTTAATTTTCTTATTGAAGAAATTCTGACCCACACTCTGGTCTTTGGTGCTCTCCACCAAACGATAGGTATTATAGGTGCCTTTATGATCAGCCTCACCATGGTGAAAGTTACCAGAAGAAAACACTTCTAAACCTTGAGGAGTATACAAAATTACCGGAAGCGGGAAAGAAAAATGACCAGCCACATGCCAAACATGAGAATCAGCGATGTGCTCCATGATCACTTCCGTAGGATCAAAATTACCTTCTTCATGCCCAGCTTCAGCACCATGAGCAGCAGTAGTTGCAACAGCCTCATGAGTGGCGCCAGCTTCAACACTGTCAGTCTGCGCTAAAACAGATGGTACAACAGTGAAAAGCGCTAAAAAAAGCGTAAAAGCAGCAATTAACCTATTCACTTTAAAATCAAAAACGTGGCTACAATCCATTTATTCGCAGATTTTTACTATTTATTTTGGTGGCGCAAGTTACGCAACAACCAGTATATTTCAAAGCAGGTAAACAATAAATATAAAGAAAAAAAGTTGGCCAGGAATATTCCGCCTAACTGGGGCTGTTTCTGACTGTAAATCAGCACAAAAGCCATCGAAAAGATCATCTTCACCGCAATAGATGCCATAATCGCCATTACGCCTACTTCAGGGTCCTTTTTAATCCCAAGATCGGCGGTTACATAGGCGATGTAGGTAATGCCTGCAAGGAAGCAGAAAATCACCCAGAATTTGTTAACAAGAAGATCGGCGTCAGGAAAGATTTGCTGAAGGGCGGCTGCCAGGCCGGCAAGCACAATACAAAACCCCGTATATAAGATTGTAAAACGAACGATGCTCAATGGATCAGATTTGCTGCAAAAATAGCAAATTAATCTGGTGGGCTTTAACTTTTAGGATTGTTCAGCTGATTTACTTCTTTCAGCACCTGATAAATCGCGATCACGACCCCGATCAAGGCCAGCCCCGCAGTATAATATGGCTGTTTGGTCGCCTGGTAATCATCCAGCCAGGATCCCACAAAGGCAAAAACACCTATGATCACAAACATTTGAAAAAATAGACCAGTATACCGGGCATAACTGACAACCTGTTTGCGCTTGACTTCTCGCTGTGGATCTTCCATCTTTTTAGTAAATAAATAGTCTATTGTTTTCTAATGATAGGCTAATCAGATATTTTTGCATATATTTTGTACCATACCACGTAATTCATAACGTATATCATTGAGCAACTCCTCCCTTCATCAGGTAAAGCTACTTCTATTTTGCCTGTCCATCAGTATCCTATATGCCTGCAGCGTACAAAAGGACGGCTCTTCCGGTAGGGGGATGCAAAATCTGACGGCGCGGTATAATTATATATACAATGCGAATATAATCCTTGAGGACTATGTTTCCGAATTATACAATGCTTTCCCGAACAATTACAATGAAGTCCTGCCAGTACACCTGAGTCCACAGAAGTTCGACCCTACAAGTTTGCCGGCAAACCCCAACAACAAGGCGCTTGATGAAATCATTCGTAAGTCCAAAACGATTATTACAGACAAAAGTTTGAGTAACTACCTGGATGAGGCCTACCTGTTGATGGGCAAAAGTGAGTTCTATAAAGGCAATTACTTTCTGGCCGCTGAATATTTCGACTACGTCGCGAAAACTTACCCGGAAAACCAGGCAAGTTTAATCCAGGCGCTGGACTGGCAGGCAAGGTCATTGATGCAGGTGAACGAGTTAAAACCTGCTGCAATTGCACTCGACTCCCTGGAAAAGCATCTGGAGCAAAGCAAGAAGGACCGTGCAGAGCCCATTGCGACACTTGCTCAAATGGCGCTTCTGATGTCTCAGCAAAAACAAGCCATTCCATACCTTGAAACAGCAGTAAAGGAAAGTAAACACAAGCGCAATACCATCCGCTGGCACTTTATACTTGGACAGCTGTACCAGGAGCAACAAGACTATGCTCAGGCGATCAGCCATTATAAAAAAGTACAAAGCAGTAATACCGGGTTTGATCTGTATTTCAATGCAAGGCTAAACCTGGTTGAAGTAAACGCCTTACAAAATGGTGATCAGCTTCGAAAAGAGGAGCAGCTACTGGCCTTACTCAAAGATGAAAAGAATGAGGAGTTCAGCGATCAGATCTACTATCGCATTGCAGAACACTTTCGCGGGCAGCAGTCCTATACCAAAGCAGCAGACTATTACAACAAGGCTATTGAAGCCGTAACAACCAACGTCACGCTTAAAGGTATGGCCTTTCTGCAGGTTGCTGAGCTGAGTTTCACGCAGCAAAGAGACTATCTCCAGGCCAAAAAGCACTATGATGCTGCAATTCAAAATCTACCTAAGGAGTACCCTGGACTGGAACTTATCCAAAAGAAGAGTCAGAGCCTGGACTATCTTTCCAGTCGATACGAGACCATTGCAAGGGAAGACAGCCTGCAGGTCCTGGCTACCTTACCCGAAGTAGCACGTGAAAGCCGGGCCAGGGAAATGCTCTTCCCGACAGCCTCAGAGGCTGCAGCGACCGCAACAGGTACCAGTGTCATCACAGCAGACACAAGCTCTAGCGCAGCTGGCAATAGTACCAACCTGACAAATGCAAGCTCTGGAACTTCACAACAGAACGCGACCTTCTATTTCCAGAACCGAAATGCAATGGAGCGTGGCTACGCAGATTTCATCAAAAGTTGGGGCAATAGAAAACTGGAAGATAACTGGCGCCAAAGCATCCGGAATACTGCACCGAATACCCAGCAAACACTAAGTCTGGACCCGATCACACTACAGCCAAACGATGGCAATGCCGTACAATCTGGCACCGACAGCCTAAGGCTCACTAGTTTTCTGGCTGCTGTCCCGGTAAACAATCAGATGCTTCATGCCTCAAACGAAAGGATCGTAAATGCCTATCTTGAACTTGCATCATTCTATGAGCAGGAACTTAAAGCAAGCAAAGATGCTGCAGCGATCTATGAGCTGCTTTTACAGAAGTATCCGGAGAATAGCCAGCTGGCCGCCATCAACTACAGCCTGTACCGGATTTACAAGGGTCTGGATCAAAACAAGGCCGAAGGCTACAAGAACCAGGTCCTGAACAACCATGGCAGCAGCATCTATGCCCGGATTATCCTGGAACCGAACTTCCGGGCTGACCAGAATATCCTGGAGCTGGAGATCAGTAATACTTACAACATCCTTTTCGAAAGCTACCTGCAGAAAGATTTTCCTAAGGTGATCCGGATGGCAGATGAAACCCTGGCCAAAATGCCGGAGACAAACTTTGCACCACAGTTCGCCTATTTACGCGCGATCGCGGTTGGCCGCACACAACCTGTAGATAGCCTATTACAGCAGCTTGAACAGATCAGATCTGCATACCCGCAGGATCGTCTTATTGTACCCCTGGTCAGCGAGCACCTGAGTTACATCTATGCGCATCTGGCGGAATTTAAAAAGCGTAAGATCGCCTTGATTGATTTTGACCCGAACGAACCTAGATTTTATGCACAGGTTCCTGGAGCCCCTGGAATAAAGACTATGCCGAAGGTGAATGATAGCACTCCACCCACAAAAGCGCAAGCTGTAAGGGAGCTAAATACAAACAACCAAGCCGAGCAAGGGAAGGACCAAACATCAACCGTAACAGCACAAGCTGAACAAAAGCCGGAAACCGCGCAACCCCCTAACACTTCTCCTTTCCGTAATGCGCCTTCTAGCACCTGGTACTTCGTGATCAATGTCGAAGATGCCTCCATCCGCCTCAGCTCTTCACGATTTGGCATCGGACAATTCAGCCGTGGAAACTATCCTGAAAGTGATTTGAGGCACCAATTGGTTGAATTTGACAACGATCAGCTAATTTACGTTGGAAACTTTAGTAATTTTGAGGCTGCTAAGGCATTTCAGGACCGGATAACACCGCAACTGAACAGGATCATGAGGGTCAGTCCAACATTATATAAGACTTTCATCATCAGCAAGGAGAACTTTGACATAATCAAAAGCAAGTCGCTCCTGAACCAATACCTGGATTTTTATAAAAACACTTATTAAAATGAAGCAACAACTTACCCAATCAGATATCAAAAGATACAACTTCACGCTTTGGAAACTACTGATTGGCGGTATCATACTTTTCTCCTTATTCATCGCAGGTGTAGGCTTTGGTATCTTTGGTACACTGCCCTCCTTCCGTGATATTGAACACCCGAAAAGTAACCAGGCTACCGAGATCCTCAGCGAAGACAGTCGCCCATTGGGTAATTACTTTGTGCAGAACAGATCGAACATCACCTACCCGGAGATCTCTCAGAATGTAATTGACGCGCTAATCGCGACAGAAGACACGCGTTTCATGACACACTCCGGTATAGATTTCAAAAGAACATTTACCATCTTTTTCTACAACCTTGTGGGTAAACGTCAGGGTGGTAGTACCATCACCCAGCAGCTGGCCTTAAACCTTTTCTCTGAAGAGGCCCGTCAACGTAACTTCTTTAAGCGACTGATGCAGAAGTTTCAGGAATGGGTTATTGCGGTAAAACTGGAGCGCAACTATACCAAAGAAGAGATCATTACCATGTATTTGAACACCGTCGATTTCGGTAACCAGGCATACGGCATAAAATCTGCAGCGAGAATATACTTCAACACCACCCCAGATAAATTATCATACACGGAAGCGGCGACACTTGTAGGCCTACAAAAAGGTATCACAAGATACTCTCCTACACGTAATCCGGAGCGCTCCCGCGAACGAAGAAACACCGTACTTGCCATGATGGTGAAGGCCGGTAAACTTACCGATGAGCAGTTTCAGGTAGAGCAGGCAAAGCCATTGGGTCTAAAATTCAGAAGCGCTACCGTAAGTGATGGTATTGCACCATACTTCCGTGCGGTATTGAAATCCGACATTAAACGTATTTTCCAGGAACGTTCCATCCTGAAAGCAGATGGTACACCATACGATCTGGACCGTGATGGCCTGAAGATCGTGACCACCATCAACTATGATATGCAGGTGTATGCGGAAGAGGCACAACGTGAATACATGAAAACGCTTCAACAGCAGTTTAACAAAAGCTGGAGAGGTAAAAACCCTTTCAAGGGCAATCAAACACAGCTGCTTCAGGGTGTTAAGCGCTCGGAGCGCTACAAAGCACTTCAACTGGAGGGTAAATCCGAAGATGAGATTATGAAAGACTTCAACACCCCTACCCGCATGAACATCTTCACCTGGAAAGGCGACGTAGATACCTTGATGAAACCTATGGACTCCGTGAAGTACTACAAAATGCTGTTGCGTAATGCCATGATGGCCATGGATCCTAAAACCGGACACATCAAAGCATGGGTTGGCGGCATAAACTTCCAGCATTTCAAATATGATCAGGTAAAGATGGGTTCACGTCAGGTGGGTTCCACGGCTAAACCTTTCACCTATGCCGTGGCTATTGAGAACGGTTATTCACCTTGTTATACGGTGGCAAATGAACCTGTAACGATCGAAACGCCAGGCAGTGCACCATGGACACCACGCTCTTCCCCAAGTTCGACCATTCCGGGTATGGTTACCTTGCAAACCGCATTGGCCAACTCCCAGAACTATATCACCGCCTTTTTGATGAAGCAAGTTGGCCCTACTGCAGTGGCTACACTGGCAAAGAAGATGGGTATCAGCACCGATGTTCCAGCTTATCCTTCCATCAGTTTAGGGGTATTTGATGCTTCGATTTACGACATGGTAGGGGCTTACAGCGTATTTGCAAACAAAGGCGTGTGGACTGAACCAACCTATATTCTACGGATAGAAGACAAAAATGGCGTGGTATTGTACAACAAAACACCACAAGTGAAGGTTGTTATGAACGAAGAAGTTGCTTACGTGATGACAAGAATGCTCCAAGGTGTGGTGAATAAAGGTACAGGATCGAGATTAAGATATAAATACGGCATTAACGCGCCAACCGGCGGAAAAACGGGAACAACGCAGAATAATTCCGATGGATGGTTCATGTCCATAACACCAGACCTGGTAGCTGGGGTTTGGACCGGTTGTGAGGACCGTGCATTTCACTTCATCAGCACCCGTGAGGGTGAGGGTGCGAATACGGCATTGCCGATCTATGCCGGTTTCATGAAACGGGTATATGCCAATCCTTCCTTGAAGATCTCAAAAGGAGATTTTGAGGCACCGACTACCCCACGTACCATCGAGTATGATTGTAACCAGTATCAGCAACAAGAGCAAGGAAAAACAGAACTCGACGAGAAATTAGGCTTCTAGCGCATGGCTGCATTCGATTATAAAACGGCATTGAACGATGTTCCGCATCGCCCCGGTGTATACCAGTTTTGGGATGCCGAGGGGGTGCTGATCTATATTGGCAAGGCAAAGGACCTGCGCAACCGCGTAGGCTCTTACTTTAACTCCGACAATCAGCTTAATGGCAAGACCCGTGTGTTGGTGTCCAAGATCCGTAAGATCACCTTCACTATTGTCGATACGGAGATCGATGCCTGGCTGCTGGAAAACAGCCTTATTAAAAGGCACCAGCCAAGATATAACATCATGCTCAAGGATGATAAGACCTATCCATGGATCATCATCAAAAAAGAGCCATTTCCACGTGTTTTCTGGACCCGTAAAATGGTGAAAGATGGATCGACCTACTTTGGCCCTTATGCTTCTGTAGGCATGATGCACACCATCCTGGATCTGATCAAGGAGACCTATCCCCTTCGTACCTGCAACCTGCCCTTAACGATTCCAAACATTGAAGCAGACAAGTTTAAAGTCTGCCTGGAATACCAGATCGGCAACTGCAAAGGCCCCTGTCAGAAGTACCAGTCGCTGGAAGACTATGAAAAAAATATCGAAGAGATCAAAGAGATCCTCAATGGTAAGATCGGAAACGTCATCCGGGATGTTAAACAGATCATTAAAAATGCCGTTGCGGATTTAAACTTCGAAACGGCACACCAATATCAAAAGAAACTGCTGGTACTCGAAAAGTATCAGAGCAAATCCACCGTTGTCAACAGCTCCATCACCAATGTTGATGTGGTGAGCATTGCCTCCGATGAACGTTACGCCTTCGTAAACTACCTAAAGATCATGAACGGCAGTATCATTCAAACGCAAACCATCGAGATCAAGAAGCGACTGGATGAAACCGATGAAGAACTGCTCAGCATCGCCATCACCGAGTTCCGTACCAAGTTTAACAGTACTTCTAAAGAGATCATTGTTCCCTTTGAGCTATCCATCACCGATCCGGGATTAAAGTTTACGGTACCCAAACTTGGTGAAAAGAAAAGCCTGCTGGAGCTTTCTCAGAAGAACGTGCTGTTCTTCAAACGGGAGAAGCTGAACCAGTATGAGAAAGTCAATCCGGATCTAAGAACGGAACGCATCCTTACCCAGATGCAAAAGGACCTTCGCCTTACACAACTGCCTTCGCACATTGAGTGCTTTGATAACTCCAACTTCCAGGGCAAGTACCCCGTATCCGCGATTGTGGTGTTCAGAGATGCGAAACCATCAAAAAAGGACTACCGGCATTTCAACGTGAAAACCGTTGAGGGGCCAAATGACTTCGCCACCATGGAAGAAGCGGTTTACAGGCGATATAAGCGCATGCTGGAAGAAGAGCAGCCATTGCCTCAGCTCATCATCATTGATGGCGGCAAGGGTCAGCTCTCCTCTGCTATGACCAGCTTAAAGAAGCTTGGTATAGAGAACCGGGTTACGGTGATCGGTATTGCTAAAAGGCTCGAAGAACTTTACTACCCCGGCGACAGCTTCCCGCTGTACCTGGACAAGAAATCCGAGACCTTGAAAGTGATCCAGCAATTACGGGATGAGGCGCACCGCTTCGGCATTACCTTCCACCGTAAGAAGCGTGATCAAGGCACATTGAAAACGGAACTTGAGAACATCCCCGGCATTGGGAAAACTACAGCCGACAAGCTGTTGAGGCACTTTAAATCCGTTAAACGGATCAGGGAAGCCACAGAAGATGAACTGGCGACCATCGTTAACAGGACCCAGTTAAAAACCCTGATCGAATATTTCAATCAACACGCCTAAACGAAAAAAGCCCGGCATCTCGAAGATGCCGGGCTTTATATTTACCTGGGTGTTAGTACTCCCAAAGGCCTTGTTCGTAATCTGAAATGGACTTTTTAACCCTTTCAGACTCGTATAACTTTCTTGGATCTTTAGGATCTGTCTGGCCTACAATTTCAGCGAGGGTCTTATTTGCTGGGTTGGTCTCTTTAACGATATAGCTGGTGAACAACCTCCTTACAAAGAAATCATCGTAAGTTAAGGTTGAAGCATCATTAGCAGGATTGACCAGCTTCTTTTTGCTCAGGATCTCTCTTGCCTCATCAAAATACACCCAGAATACGGGCTGCCAGTTACCTTCTACCATCTTCATCGGTGCAATACCAACAATGCGAGGTTCGAAGATGGAACGTTTAACGTCCAGGATCCAGTCTTCCTTGATACGGTATTTCATGAACTCCTCCGGTCTGAAACGACGTAAAGTAGGTTCAGATAATTTACCGGTAAGCGGATCAGGCTCGCCTTCGGTAACACCTCTCGCTAAACGCAGGGCATCCTGTGCCGTTAAGGCGATTTGAAAGGAATCATTATCTTCCAGGATACGGCCTGCAGCGGTATCTTTTGGAGAATATGCCGTGAGTTCTTCCCGGCCAATGGCCTCGATCAAAACATCAATAAGCTTTGATTTCTCCGCAGCAAGCACCGAATTCAACGTATCTCTCAGATCGATCTCACGCCAGATCCGTTTCGAGTAGTAAACGTCCTCGTCACGTACTTCAGCAAAAGGCGCCATAAAGCCGCTATCAACGTCGTTCCTTACTGCAAAACCATCCTTTGGAGGCGTTTTAATCTTGGATCTGGAGCTGTCAGCCGCTGCTGAAGTGCTTTGTGCAAAAGCAGCAGCGCCAAAGAGCATAAACACAGCGGTATATAAGACCTTTTTCATCTTTATTATCTTGCTATAAATGTAATTCCATTAAGCACTTTCTGTCTTCCGTCTGGTCCTTCTGCAACGATATCTTTGAAGATCACCGTAGCGCCAGGTTTAATGGAATTTAAAGCACCTTTAATCTGTCCGGAGAAACTACCTCCGCTATTTTGAATGGTCACCGCATCAGATCTTGGATTGATAAACGTTGTAGAGAACCTCAATACGCGATATTTGATATCAAAGACGAAGTCTTCCAACTCAGTTTCAATCTGATTTGAAGCCACTAACCACTCCAGATCAACATTACCACCTGATTTACCTTTAATGAAGGCTTTAGGTGTCGGTAGGGCTTTAACACGGAACTTCTGTGCACCGAGGTTTATCGTCTTACCGCCTGCTGACGCAGATACGTTGATGTTTAATTCTTTACCAATCTGTGAACCGGGAACATTAACCATGTATTTACCACCGCTTCCACTGATTGAACCACCAGAGATCGTTGCACGTACGCTTTCCAAAGGAAAACCTGCTGCGGATACCGAAAATGGATTTGGGATACCTGCATAGATCACGTTCATTTTATCCGGGGAAACCGTAGCGGATGGTTTTGCCACCTGATAGGTTTGCTCTGGTGTACGGTATTCTTTGATCTGTCCGTCAGTTTGTTTAACGCGGATCGTTCCAACCCACTTAAACACACCCACACTATTCGTGCCGCCAGTATAAGTTGCCTTACCATTTCTCACGGTAAGTTTGCTTCCACCTACGGAAATGTCCGGGCTCGACTTCGAATCACTGGCTGTTAAAAATACCTCAGCAACATAAGGCTGACCTTGGATCACGTAGGATGATGGTGCTACAGCAACTGCAGCAAACTGATCCAGGTTCACCAAGGACTTATCCATGTTTCCGAAAAGCTTTTTAACTACTTCCGCTTCCGCATTCTTGGTATCAGTCTGTATTTTCGTTAAAATGGTGTTTGCTGCCGTTAATGGCGTGCCTTCACCAAAGTTAATGTCAGCCCATTTCTTCTTGCCATTCACATTCTTCTCTGCATCGTTGGCAACAAGCGTGAAGGTAACACCTGCACGATCTTCCGGGTTGAGTAAGCCAATCAGCTTTTCACGGGTATCGTTGATCATCTTCTGAAGTTTTTCACCTTCTTTTTGATTGATCATGATTCCCTGAGCGATATCCTGATTACCTCTTTCTACCAGGTCTCCGGTTTCTTCGTCGATACCGCTACCCTCCGCTACAAAGCGGGCTTTTAGTTTCTGAATGTATCCATCCAGTTCCCCTGCATAAGCTTTAGCCTGCTGGGCTTTCTCCCAGATCGGCTGTGCCCTTGCAGGCTCATCTTTTAATTTTGTATTCTGAAAAGCAGTGAATAATTGCTCTACACTTGTATTAACGTTGTTCTTTGAGGTTTCCAAACTGTCGTTGATGTTTTTGAAAGCATCCAGAATGGTATCTGACACGTTTAATGCAAGCATGGCAAGCAATACCAAATACATGATATTGATCATCCGCTGCCTTGTTGTTTCTTTTCCTCCGGCCATGTTTATTAAAGGTCTTTGTTATTAATTAATAATTAAGGACTAATTATACACGTGGCTGGTTCATAGCAGACAGCATATTGCCATAAATCGCATTTAATGAAGCTAGGTTTTTAGCAAGTTTCGCAACTTCGTCTTTAAACATTTTCGAATCTTCCATCGACTCGTTAAAGTTATGCATGGTGGTAGATAGGTTCTGGTAGAACGTATTCATCGATTTCAAATGTGCGCTTGAATCCTGAAGTTCCAACTCGTATACGGCGTTCAATGCAGACAGGTTCTTCGCTAGTTTGTTCACCTGCTCATGGTAGGCTCTTGCCTCACCAGTGCTTTGACCCATTTCAACCAACTGTGCAGTTGCTTTATCAAATGCAGTGTTCAGGTTATCAAAGCTGGCAGTTGCCGACTTGATTTTTGAAGTGTATTCTGTCGTTGCAGATGATGCGTCAGCAACGTTCGAAATTGCGGCAACTTTATCGCCGAAAGTACGTAAGCCATTTCCAAGGCTTTCGATAAGATCTGGTCCAACGTTTGCGTTTCTAAGCATATTGTCTAAAGCTGCAGTTGTAGGTGCACTCTGCGGCACGTTTACTGCTCTTGCAGATGCTTTTGGTAGCTCACCAGCATACTCTGGACTTAGTTCAGGATAAACCTTCTCCCATGCTGGCTCTGGTGTAGGTGGAAAGAAACCCGTTAAGAAGAATAAGAAAGCCTCTACGCCTAATCCTATCCCGATCATGTAATTTCCCCAGATTCCGCCAATGTGTAGGATTTTAAATAATGCGCCAATGATTACGATACTGGCTCCCCATGAAATTGCAGTATGTAACCAATCAAATTTTTTCTTTGCTGCCATGTTCTTGTTCTAGATGGTAATTTTAGTTGTGATGATTTGTGTTTTTACTTGTAGTTGATGTCAGTTCCTGCATAAGAAACCACACATCTGAAGCCAATGTAAGATGTTGCGTTGTCCTGGTATTCGTAGGTACCTACGGAGTTCTGAAGGAAGAAACCTATGTCCTTCCATGAACCACCTCTAACCACTTTACGCTTAAGGTATTTGTTATCCTCAGGTCTTGCCACGTAAGTGTAGTTCGGGTTGAAGTCCAGGAGCATGGTACCGGCCGACTTATTATAAGCGGTCAGTGTCCACTCCGACACGTTTCCGGCCATGTTATACAAGCCATAATCGTTCGGGAAATAAGAATGTACGTTCACGGTATATAAACCGCCGTCGTCAGAATAATTACCACGACCAACTTTGAAGTTCGCCTGCATACATCCTTTAGCATTACGGATGTAAGGGCCACCCCAAGGGTATTTAGTTTTTACATTACCACCTCTTGCAGCATATTCAAACTGCGCTTCTGTAGGTAAGCTATAGCTTAATCGGGAATTGTAAGGCATATTGCGTTGCGCGGCAACAGACTGAAATAAGCGTGTGCGCCATACGCAGAAAGCGTTTGCCTGTTCCCAGGTTACCCCCACAACCGGGTACTCATCATAGGATGGGTGGTTGAAGTAACCGATAACCATTGGGTCGTTTTGAGAATAGGAGTAATCCGTTTTCCAAACCAGGGTATCCGGATAAACACTTACCGAAGGGAACTCATTAGGTTTATTTGGATCTGGTGCGTCTACATAACTCTCAATAAAGTCACTACGCTTAGCATTAGGGTTGTTTTTAGACTTCGCAGCAAGATCCATGTTCACCACTTTGTAGGAGTAGCGGAATTTCCTTACATCGAGTTCTGCCCTACCGAATAGCGCATCATCCCCGCTGTAATACATGTCGCTAAGTTTGCTCGCATAACCGCCGTTTTTGTTGCTCCACAAGCGTGAACCATCGCCAACTTTCTTCCAGTTGATGTTGCGCTGACCATTGTTAGCGCCCTCACCTGCTGGTGCGGGCATATAAAGATCAGGTGCACCTGAAGGACCTAAGCTGGTTATTGCGACAGAGTCACGTACATAATTCACAAACTGACGGTATTCGGCATTGGTGATCTCGGTTTCGTCCATGTAGAAGGCGCTGAACGATACCATGCGGCTTGCAGGAGCCTGGCTGCCGGTGATGTCTTCATCCGAGCCGCCGATTAGTGTGCGGCCCGGTGGAACATAGACCATTCCAAGTGGCACGCGGTTGTTTTTGAAATTCTTATTGTAAACCCCTACTAATTCGCCCTGCCCGCCTTTTCCGCAGCTGGTCATTAGCATGGTTAAAATAATAAAACCAAAGTAAAGTTTTCTCATATGTTACTGAAAGAGTAGATCGGGTTGATGATTTGGTAGTCGGTATATCTTATCAAACTTAACAAATCTTTTTATCAAAAAACAATAACACAAACAACCTGCCAAAAAGAAACCTTACTTATTAGACTTCTTGATGTAGTTTTCGATCGCCATGATCATAGATGGCGCTTCCGGTGTTGGTGCAGCGATATCCACAATTAGACCTGCCTCAGTTACAGCGCGATGCGTGTTGACGCCAAAAGCAGCTATTCGTGTATTGTTTTGTTTAAAATCTGGGAAATTTGTGAACAGGGATTGTATACTTGATGGACTGAAAAAGCCAATGATATCGTAAAATACTTCAGCAAGATCAGACAGGTCACTCACGACAGTTTTGAATAATACTGCAGGGGTGAAATCATATCCATTTTTCTGAAGAAAGTTCATGGTATCCTCCGTTGCAACGTCTGAACAAGGATAAAGGAACTTTTCAGATGCATGTTTCTTTAAAACTTCGGCTAAATCTGAAGCTGTTTGTTTACCAAAAAAGATTTTACGCTTGCGGTATTGGATGTATTTCTGCAGATATAATGCTGTAGATTCTGATATACAGAAGTACTTCAAATCTGCTGGCACATCATATCTCATTTCTTCACAAATACGGAAGAAGTGATCAACAGCATTTCTACTGGTAAACACGACCGCAGTGAAATCTGCAAGGTTAATTTTGTCTTTTCTAAAGTCTTTGGCTGGTACACCCTCAACATGAATAAATGATCTGAAATCAATTTTCACGTTGTACTTCTTCGCTAAATCAAAATAAGGAGATTTATCTGTTTCAGGTTTAGGCAAAGTGATCAAAATGCTCTTTACTTTACGTAACCGATCTTCTCTGTTTTCTTGCATGTGTATCTGGTTTCCTTATAGTCCAATTGCCTTGATTACTATTAATATAGGGCAAATTTCAAGGGCACAAAAGTACAAAAATAAATAGACTTTTGAAAAACGATTGTTTGATAATATGTTATATCCCGCACGGACAAACTGGAAAATAAAAGCAACCGTTACCAACATTGCCGCAGCAGAGATAAAGTACATACCATAACGTAGCGGTGCCAAAGCAAAGGCAACCACCAATGGAATAAAGACCAGTGAGATGTTAAAGTAACTGAGATATAGCACTGTAATGTACTCGTGAATCAGTTTTTGAATGAAAAACAGATGTCCGAGTCCACGTAAAATAAAGATCTTAAGGGCGAATAAAACAACGATCAGCACAGAGATCGTTACAAAAAATTGCAGTCCCCCGGCACCATATGAAATTTGGTAATACTGTGAAATCAGGTATAAAAACATTCCCAGTGTGAAGCCAAACTGTATAAATAAGAACAGAAATGGCCATGATGTAAACAGGTTATCTTCCTTATACAGGTTGTTCAAAACCCGGTTGCTATAGAAAGCCTGAATCATATCCCCCAGTTGTTTATGAAAGGAGATCCGGAGTATGCCGAAAAGCAGGAGCAAGAACAGCATGAAAGAAAGCACCCAGGGTTCGCCTTTGGGAACTGGCCGCCCAAGCTTATAAAAGCTCTCGGCCTTCCCTTTTCCCGTTAAGTCATACCAGGCTTCGCCTTTTTTGAGGGGACGGACATTTGCCTTCAGAATACTGTCAATGATCATATGCCGGTCAAGCAGTGAATCTGGAAGAAGCCAGGTATGCCGCATGATGGAATCGGTAACAAAGCGCTGCCGCGCCAGCATCGCAGAGTCCCGTTGACGCTTCGGTATTACCTGCAGCAAACTTACACTACTGTCGGGCCTGGATTGCTGCAGCCGCTGCGGAACATTTTGTTGAACCGGCGTTTCAACCTGTCCCATGGCTACAATGGAAGCGAATGCAAAAAACAAGAAAATAGCCAGCAGCGGTTTAAACATCGTACAAATCTAATTCTAAATCTACTATTAACTGAACAATTCTAATAATTCGGCTTTGCCGAGCGTTTGCAGCAAATTACCCTCGGTTTTAATGATATCTTCCACCAGGCGCTGTTTACGCTGCTGCAACTGCATGATTTTATCCTCAATGCTATCCGGACAGATCAACCGAACGGCAACCACATGTTTCTGCTGCCCGATCCGGTAAACACGATCGATCGCCTGCTGCTCCGCAGCAGGGTTCCACCAAGGGTCGATTAGGTACACGTAATCTGCTTCAGTAAGGTTCAGCCCGGTACCGCCTGCCTTAAGACTGATCAGGAACACCCTTACCTCCGGACTTTCACTAAAGCGTTTCACTTCAGCCTCCCGCTTTGTGGTTTGTCCCGTTAGGTAGCTGTAGCCGATCTTCCGCTGCTGCAGCTCAGTTCTGACCAGGTCCAGCATCCCCACAAAAGAAGAAAACACCAGGATCTTGTGTTCCCCCGACCTGCCTTCGATTTCTTCCAGGAGCGTATCGATCTTTGCAGAGGCATTACCGTAAAAAACATCATTACTGATCAAGGCCGGGGAGTTACAGATCTGCCGCAAGAGCGTCATCCCTTTAAGAATGTGCATGGTTTGTCCGGCAAGCTCGTCCGACTTCTGCGACATCAGGTAGTTCCGGTATTCGAGCTTATAAGAATCATAAACCTTGCGTTGCTCCTCGCCCATCTCGCAGTAGATCACCATTTCTGTCTTCTCGGGCAGCTCTGTCGCCACCTGTTTTTTGGTGCGCCTCAGCAGAAATGGCCTGACCATCCGCTGCAGTTCATTCGCTTTACGGGTATCATTGAATTTATCGATCGGTATCACGTACTGATCTTTGAAATGCTTTCGCGTGCCCAGCAAGCCGGGGCAGGCTAAAGAAAACTGTGCATATAAATCGAAGGTATTGTTCTCCAATGGGGTACCCGTCAACATCACTTTGCTCCGAGACTTCAGCAAGGCAATTGCTTTATACCGCTGGGAATTTGGATTCTTGATGGTTTGGGATTCATCCAGAAAGATATAGTTGAAGCGGAAATGTTTCAGGTAGCGCACATCCTGAAGTATGGTGCCATAGGAGCTAAGTACCACATCATAGCTGTCGAACGCGTCGACATGTTTGTCCCGGTCTGCACCATAAATGGTGTGTACCCTCAGTGAGGGTGCAAATTTCCTTATTTCCGCTTGCCAGTTAAAGATCAGCGTTGCCGGTACTATGATCATACTCGGTACCGAGACACCCTTTTCCTTTTGCAGCAGCAGAAAAGCGATGATCTGGATGGTTTTCCCCAGTCCCATATCATCTGCCAGACAACCACCGAATCCAAACTCATCGAGGAAATTTAACCAGTTCAAGCCCTCTTGTTGATAGTGCCTCAACCTGCCATGAAATTTTTCCGGAACCTCTACCTGGCCGATCACGTTGAACTGCGCTAACTTGGTACGGAAGTTCTGAATTTCCATACGCAGAGGTGCCCTGAGCATTTCATCTTCATAGAGCGAATCAATACTCACGATGTTTACTTTCGGTGTACGAACCACCTCCTCCACAACTTCACCCGCTTCAAGATAGGCGGATAGTCGGGCTACCCATTCCTCCGGCAATACACCCATGGTGCCGTCACCAAGCTCTACGAACTTGCTCTTGTTGCGAAGTGCTTTTGCCAGGTGTTTAAGGCTGACCTGCTGCTTACCATAACTGATCTTTATCCCTGTTTCAAACCAATCCAGACCGGAAATGACTTCTATAGAGATCTTTGCACTGTTGGGGTTCAGCTTATTGTCTTTGAGATCATTAAAGCCCAGAACCTTAATTTCCTGCTGCTGCCAATAGGCAAAAGCATTCAAAAACCAGCCTTCATCAAGAAAGCGTTTTTTATGCAGGTAATAACATTCCTGGGCCTCCTGCTCCAGGAAGAGTGGATGTTGGTGCCGCAGCATCCTGAGGAAAGCGTCTTCCATAGCTTCATCCCGCTGTACGGTGAATGGTATACCGGTACTATCCAGGGCATATATCTGCTGTTGAGAAAGTACAGGCACTTCCACGTTGCCATAGCGGATCACGGGGGTGATCAGTACATAATCTCCTGAATCGGAAAGGTAGATCAGCCTTTCATTCCTGGTGTCGAAATTATTTTCCTGTAGCTGCTTCTTCGTAGCGGGTTTCAGGTAGGCATAGTTAACCTTCACCTTGCCTTCCAGCTTCGACAATATCGTTCGCTGAAACTCATCATAGGCTTCCTCGGGGAAGTAGAGCCGGTTGTTGTTCCGCTTAAAAACTTCAATCACCTGCAGGTAGTCGAGATTGTCAATCAGCTGCATCACCCCATTGTACAGGAAGAAATATTGAAATTTGATGTTCAGCAGATCCAGGTTATAGGCTTTTTCGCCGATATAAAGTCGTGCTGTAATCTCATAGAAGGCTTTTCTAAGCACTACTTCCAAGCGCAGATCGAGCTTATACATCCCCAGCTTAACCTTTACGATTGAGCGGATATTAACATTTGCCGATTGCTCTGGATCATGGTAGTAAACATCTAATCCCAGTGGATTTTTCACCAATGCTCTAAGCCCTTCCATGTCGGCTTCGGTATGCTCGGCATCATAGCTGCTCCGCAGTCTTGCAATCGCCGCATAAAACTTCAATTCGTCAGGATCATTGACCTTCCAAATGAAATCAAGTGGATCGATAAGTACCAGCGGATTTTTGAGTTTTCCATTACTGCCCAGCGTCGCTTCATAGATCTCTGCCACGAAGTGGGTGTAGTACTTGTGTTTGCGCAGCAGCAGGATACGCTGTTTACCCTCCGGCTGTTTATCCGTAAGCGGGGGTTGCCAGGCCGTTCGGGCCAGCAAGCGGGTTTTAAGGTTACTGAGTTCAGGGAGCAGTGGATCTTGTTCTGGCATAAGGTGTTGAGCAAAAGTAAGGATTCTCCAGATTATTGATCGCTTAAGCCTGAGCTGAATCGTCACAGTTTTTCTCTAAATCAGACACAAAGTATTAACCCTATATTAACAGAAGGTTAATTCTCGTTTTAATTATTGAATTTGTAATGAATTAATCGCTTTTAATGGTTCAAAAACAAGGTTTCAGGCATGACATCAACGCCCTGCGGGCGCTTGCAGTAGTTTCGGTGTTATTCTATCACTTCAATGTTCCATTTTTCAATGGAGGCTTCTCCGGAGTGGATGTCTTCTATGTCATTTCAGGCTATCTGATGACTAAAATCATCCTGGAAGGTTTTGACCGGAATCAATTTTCATTATTAACTTTCTACAAGAAAAGAGTGCAGCGGATTGTCCCGGCGCTGACCTTTCTGGTTGTTGTGGTACTTGCCTGCTGCTTTTTTACCTATATGCCTGATGACTATCAGGAAGTTGCCAGGAATGGCTCGTTCAGCCTGTTATTCATCTCCAACATTGCCTATAGTTTTGTAGGCAGTTACTTTGGAAACTCTGCCGATAACAACATATTCTTACACACCTGGTCGCTGTCTGTGGAGTGGCAGTTCTACCTGCTCCTTCCCCTGGTGCTCCTGTACTGCAACAGGTATCTTAAGAACGACCGGAAAAAGTACTTTAACCTCTGCCTCATTGCTATCATAGTGATTTTTGCAGGCACGCTGGTCGTAACCAGGTACCGCCCGAACATGTCGTTCTACATGTTACCGACCAGATCATGGGAGATGCTGGCCGGTGGATTAGCATTTTTAACCCAGGTAAACCTGAGCAGTAGAGCCAGGAAAATGCTGTCGCTTTCAGGTTTTGTCGTGCTCCTGACCGGAATGATCTTCCTGCACAAGAGTATGAAATGGCCAGGTCTTTATACCCTGATTCCGGTTTTTGCCACCTATTTGATCATTATATGTAAAGTCAGCGACTTCAAGTTGATCAGAACACCAGTGGTTCAGTTTTTTGGCAAGATCTCCTATTCGCTGTACCTATGGCACTGCCCGGTCTTTGTGATTGGGAACTACCTGGGTGCTACATCAACGCCAGCCAATGCCATTTACGGGATACTCCTGTCCATTCTGCTGGGTTACCTATCCTATCGTTACATCGAAACGATTAGCATTAGCAAAAACAGGTATATTCTGGCAACAACAGGCTCCTTTGCAGCAATCGCTTTTATAGCATCCCTGAATTATTTAAACCCAGTCGTTTTCAAGAAAGACACTGTGATTATTGCAGACTATGAAGCCATCAACAAATCAAAACACCAGAAGCAGTTTGAAGTTGATTCCTGTTTTATCAGATCTGTATCCACGGGTCTGAATACCTACAGTAAACAGAAATGTCTACCATTTCAGAAAGGAATAAAAAACGTGCTGCTGTTGGGTGATAGTCACGCGGCCCAGTTTCATCAAGCGCTGAAAACACACTTCGCAGCTAAAGGTATTAACCTCGGCCATGCCTCCGCTGCAAGCTGTTTACCTTTAAAAACAAAGGAAGGACCGGGGCCGGGAAATTGCGAAGAGCTACTGAACTTCATCTATGACGAAATGTTACCTAACCATGCAGGCGATATTGAAAGTGTAATCTTAAGCGCTAACTGGGTGGACAATCCCCATGGAAAAGAACAGCTATTGCAGGATCTGAAAGGTACCATTGCATACCTGGACAAGCTCGGAATAAAATCCATTGTACTTGGACAAACGGAAACCTATAAAATTGACTACTCCACCATTGCTGCGCGAGAGCATGAATACGGGATTCAGACCAGTGAAAATTATCTGGATACGGAGACCCAGGAGATTAACAGCTACCTGAAAGCAGGTTTAAAACACAAATATATTGACCTGTTTCGCCTGAACTACTTCAAGAAAGTATCTCCAGAACGCATCCCCTACATGTTTGATCAGAACCACCTCACCACTTATGGGGTTCAGCAGTTGCTTAATGGCACGGTGTACAGGAATAAAACTTTCATACAGGAAATTGATCATTGATCATCGAAACCTTTGTGGCGATCAGAAATGCTAAGCTGCGGCTTTATTTCTAAAAATCTGATTCGTATTAAATACGATAACGGCCAGGAAAATAAGTCCGTAGGCAGACAGTTGAAGAAGGCCCAATGGTTCATGATAAACCAGGCCTGATAATACAAATGCAATAATCGGATTGATGTTTAAAAGCATTCCGACCGTCGATGAACTCAGGCCGGTTAGCGCGTATAGATTTAGCAGCAACGGTACAATGGTGTACAACACCGCAATAATCTCCACATAAAAATAGAAATCAAACGCGGAAGGTATAGCGCCGGAGAACGATGAAAAGAATGGAAGCAGGATCAATGCCGAGAGCAGGATATGAAAATTCAGGATCAGAAACTTATCAAACCCCTCATTCCTTTTCTGGCTTACCAGGTAGCAGGCATAACTTAAACCGATGATGATACTGTAAAACATCGTTAGCAGACTGTTATAAGACAGCACTAAGCATCCGATGCAACTCAGTGCAACAGAGAGCCACTGTACGCGTGTTAATTTCTCCCGTAAGATGAAAAATGCAAGTAGCGTGGTTAGGATTGGACACACCAAATAGGCCAATGAAGTAGCCCGCACACTAACATGATTCATCACATAGATGAAGGAAAACCAGTTAATTGCCAGGAAGACGCTGCAGGCAACATTCAGCCCAAGCATTTGCCTTTTTAGCTTTAGTGGTAATGCCCTAAACAGGGCAAGGTTATCCTTGATCTTTTGCCTTTTAAAAAGCAGGGAGATCAACGACATGATCGCTGCACAACTGAATACCCTGTAAAAGAGAATATCTAATGAAGCATATGCATGCAAGGGTTTTAATACCAGCGCGAAAAAGCCCCAGATGGAGAATGCAAGTATAGCGGCTAAATAATGTTTGAGATTGATATTCGGCTTCATGTTATCCTCTCAATATTTCGATCAGGTCATTGTTGATATAGTACACATCTCTGCCGTCTTTCGAGTATCCAAGTATTTCGGCTTCTACAAGTTCTCCGAAGTATTTTGTTAAAGTGGTTCTGGATGTTACCCTCAAAAGATCCCCAATGAGTTTTGGCCTGATATAAGGTTGGCTGAAAATCATTTCATTCACTTCTTTGTTGTACCATTTCATTTTAGACCTTCCATGGACTAATGTGGCTTCCATTTGACTAGTGATGCTTATTACCAGTTGGTTGGTGAGTTCTGCTGTCTTCTCCACAGCTTCCAGCATATAAAGAATCCATGGTTTCCAGGCCCCCCGTTGTGTCACACCGCTTAAGTGATGGTAATAATCATCCTTATGGGTCATGATATACTTAGACAGATAAAGGACAGGCATCTCTAGCAATCCTTTGTCAACCAGGTATAATAGGTTAAGTACCCGGCCTGTCCTGCCATTACCGTCGGAAAAAGGATGTATGGCTTCAAACTGGTAATGTGCAATACACATTTTTAAAAGCGGGTCAGTTGAATATTTCGTATCGTCATTAAGGTACTCGATCATATTGTCCAGTTTTGCCTCTATCAATCCGGCACCTCTTGGTGGAGTATATATCACTTCACCAGACCTGAATTCACTTTGGCCCCTTCTTATTACCGTTAGCGTCTGCGCCGGCCTGATGCCCGATATTGAACCCTTGATCTGCCTGAAGGTACGAAGTATACAGTCCTTATCAATCCTTCTTTTTTCTTTAACGATTTTATAGCCCTCCCACAATGCTTCCCGATATCGAAGAACTTCTTTTGTTGCTGGCTTAATATGCTCCTCTCTTAGCGTCTCAGATACAGCTTTATATAGCTCGTCTTCCGTGGTAAAGATATTTTCTATTGCCGTAGACGTCTGCGCCTCCTGTAAAGCAATGGTGTTGACTAGCATGGTCGGATTAGGCAAACGGTGAATATTAGCGTTTGTGGTTGCAAGTGCACGAGTGGAGGTAACTAATTTTTTTAACACATCTATATCGTCTGCTATCTCTTTTTGAGGAGGTAAAAGCGGCAGGTCATTAAAGGGCTCTAGTCTATCGTATGCCATTTGTTCAAATTAAGGGTAGATGCTGGACATATCACTAAGGTATATCTTTTTACTGGACATAAATGCGTTAAATGTTCATTTTTTGCGAAAAATTGAACACATTACCAATAGTTGACTAAATTTTACTAATCTATTAGATTGCTGTCCTAACAGCCATAACCTTTCCCCAGCCAATAGTCTTATCTTTGCAGCAACTCCAAAATACATGGCCGGAATCTACATCCACATCCCTTTCTGTAAAAAAGCTTGCACCTATTGCGACTTCCACTTCTCCACTTCCATGAAATACATGGATGAGATGGTCGACGCCATCTGTGCGGAGCTGCTCCTGAAAAAAGAACGCCTGGCCGGTGCACAAATCGGTAGCATTTATTTCGGCGGTGGAACACCTTCCGTGCTTACCGCTGTTGCCTTACATAAGATCTTCAACACCATTACCCAGCACTTTACTGTCGCCCATGATGCAGAGATCACGTTAGAAGCGAACCCTGATGATCTGGATGCTAAAAAGATCGCTGAGCTGCGCCAATTGCCGGTGAACCGCTTCAGTATTGGCATACAATCCTTCTTCAATGAAGACCTGATCTGGATGAACCGGGCACACAATGCCACTGAAGCAGAGACTTGCGTGAAACGCAGTCAGGATGCCGGATTTGAAAACCTAAGCATCGACCTGATCTACGGCTATCCGCTACTCACGAATGAAAAGTGGCAAAGCAACATCCAAAAAGCGCTTGAGCTGGAAAGCCCGCATATCTCTGCCTACTCGCTCACCGTTGAACCCAGAACTGCCCTGGCAAGTGCCATCAAACGCGGCAAGCAAGTTCCTTTAAACGATGAACAAAGTGCAGATCAGTTTGAAATGCTGATCAACAAAACCGCTGCAGGTGGTTTTGAACACTATGAAATATCGAACTTTGCCAAACCAGGCAAGTATGCCGTACACAATACCAATTACTGGCGCGGCGTGCCATACCTGGGTATCGGTCCTTCGGCACATGGTTTTGACGGTACCAACCGCTACCTGAACATTGCCAATAACGCACAATACCTAACGGCGCTGAGCGACGGTAAGCTTGCCGAAACGGTAGAAGAACTGGATCAGTACGACCGATTTAACGAGTACATGATGACTTCGCTGCGCACCATGTGGGGCGTGGACCTGAACAAGATCAAAAACCAATATGGTCCTGCCTATTTGCAGGACACCATGAAGAACATTCAGCCTTTTATGGAGCGTAACTGGCTGCAACTTGAGGCAGACACCCTAAAGCTTACCCATGATGGTAAGTATTTTGCGGATTACATTGCTTCCGAGCTATTTTTGATTCCCGAAGACCATTTATAATCTCTATAAACCAAGACCATGAAGAATACTGTTGTTTGGATCACCGGCGCATCCTCCGGCATCGGAGAAGCACTCGCCTATAATTATAGCGCAAAAGGCGCCAAGCTAATCATCTCTGCCCGTAACCGCGATGAACTCTTCCGGGTGAAGATGGCTTGTAAGAACCCTGCGCTGGTGCATGTATTATCCTTCGACCTGGAAAACACGGAAATGCTGCCTCAAAAAGCAGCGGACGCGATCAGGATCTTTGGCCGTATAGACTTGTTGATCAATAGCGGTGGCATCAGTCAACGCAGCCTGGCTATCGACACAACCCTTGCTACAGAAGAAAGACTCATGCGTATTAACTTTTGGGGAACGGTTGCATTAAGTAAAGCTGTACTTCCAACGATGATCGCACAAGGGGGCGGACATATTGTATGCATCAGTAGCTTAGTCGGCAAGTTTGGTACCCGCCTCCGCTCTGCCTACTCCGCCTCTAAACATGCGCTACATGGCTATTTTGACTCCCTACGTTCTGAGGTATATGATAAAAATGTCCACATTACCATCGCTTGCCCTGGCTACATCAAAACGAATGTCACCATCAACGCCTTAACTGCTGATGGCACACCACAAGGCAGCATGGATGAAGCACAGGCAAATGGCATGTCGCCGGAAGCATGTGCCGCAGAGATCGTGAAAGCCATAGATCAGAAGAAAGAAGAGGTCTATATCGGTGGCAAAGAAGTAAAAGGTGTTTTGTTCAAAAGATTGCTCCCAGCACGCTTTTCAAAATACATCCGCAAAGCAAATGTTACCTAGCCTGCCAGATCAAAGGCCTTCTTCATGTAAAAGCGGACTTCTTCATTGATGTCCGCTACCTCCATGATTCGCACATGATGATTATAGGTGCTTTCTCCAGGTAAAGCGCTGATCTTCCGGAAACACAGGTTATCCTCATAGGGTTCCTTAAAAGGGAGCACCAGGTCAATAAAGCCTTTCCCAAACTGAATGATATAAGAGAAGTTCCGCTTCCGCCTGAAGCCAACCATCGTTTTCGTGGCATAAGCCTCTACCATACCGATCTCATCAAAGGCTTCAAGCAAATGAAAGAACAGCATACGACTATGTGGCGACTTCCTGCTGAGGAATTCCGACAGTTGAGGGTCCTGAATGCTGATGTTTGCCATACCTGGTGATAAACTTTCCAACGAAGTTAAAGTTATTCCAGTTTTGTACAAGACCAAACGTTGAGCAGGCACAAACAAGGGCTTGGCACGGGGTTGACCTGTCGCTAGCCTTGTCAAGGCCTTGTCAACCCCCTGTCAACCCCTTGTCAACGCCGCGATAAAGCTGGATCATTTTCGAGCGCATTTTAATGATGTTTCATCAACATTTCCGCTGTTTACAGAAAAGATATTTAAGTTAACTTTGCCTTTACACACAGTTTTAAAATATGAGCTTTAAACTTAAGCCTGTTGATACGGTTGAACAGATCAGTCCGGCCGACTTCAAGAAAAACTATCTGGAAGCAGGCAAACCACTGATCATAAAGGGACTTACAAAATCCTGGCCTGCACGGGAAAAGTGGACGACAGCATACCTGAAGTCTATTGCAGGTGATGTTACGGTGAACCTGATGGACAATTCTAAAGCAGATCCAAGCAAGCCCATCAATGCCTCAGTAGCAAGCATGAAGTTCGGCGATTACCTCGATCTGATTAAATCTAAACCTACCGAACTTCGAATATTCTTGTTTAACCTTTTTAAACATGCGCCGAGCATGGTCGATGATATTGTGATCCCAAAAGATCTGACCGGCGGATTTATTGAAAGCATGCCGACCATGTTCTTTGGTGGTTCCAAATCTGTGACTTTCCTGCACTACGATATTGATCTGGCGCACATCTTCCACACGCATTTTGGTGGCAGAAAGCACATCATCCTGTTTGATAACAAATGGAAAAGGCGTTTGTATTGCATCCCTAATGCAACCTATGCCTTGGAAGATTACGATGTAAGCAATCCGGATACGAAGAAATTTCCAGCCTTGGAAGGTGTTGAGGGCTACGAATTGTTTTTGGAGCATGGCGATACCTTGTTCATGCCTAGTGGCATGTGGCACTGGATGCGCTATGTGGATGGCTCTTTCTCCTTGAGCCTGCGTGCATGGGACAGATCCCTGAAACGAAAAGCACAGAGTGTCGGCAACCTGGTGGTTAAAGGTGGTATAGACAGTGTGATTAAGATGATCTTTAAAGCACCATATGCAAGATGGCGCGAAAAGCTGGCCATTAAACGTGCGGAACGTGCTTTGGCCAAAAACCTGCCCCGCTAGTTCATTGAACCTGAACTGCTGTGATCGGAAACGATCTTCCAGCCATCTTTGAACTTTTTGAAGATCAGGGTGAAATGTCCATTGGGCTCATCCTGATCTCTTTTCAAGTGAAAAGCGCCCATTACAAACGCGGTATCGCTACAGATCAGTTCCACCTTTTTGATGGTAAAAGTTAGCTTACCCATGCCGCTTTTACCCGGATAGTTTTTCTTGTAATTGGCTTTTACGGTCTCGTAGCCATAGGTGGGACCATTACCGCCCACAAACATCAGCGAGTCGCTTTTTAAATAGCCTTCCATAAAGCGGTCGATATCCCCTTCATTCCAGGCCTGTTCCTGGGTATGCAGCACCTTCAGGATCGCCTCTTTGTCCTGACTTTTTACCTTACCAGCAAATAAGCACAACAGCGCCGTAAACAGTAATAATTTTTTCATGGTGTTTGGTTATAAATCAGGCTCAATGTACGGAATATCAATACTTTTTACCAGTATTCGAATTTATCAGGCAACATAAATATGACAGGGCTCTTATTATTTCCGCCTTACAAACTTTTACCTTAGAAACTTCGTTTGTTTTACCATGAGAGGATATCATTTTTCCGATTTCGTTCCCGGTGATTCACCTCAGAAAGGTGGATTCGAGGAACTATTAAAATTGTTCACCCAATTGCTCAACTATACTGCCGGTGATGCGGGTGAAACCCTGGCCTGGATGAATGAGTTGGATAAGAAATATAAGATGACCAACAATGAATACGGCATGGGTGATTTTATTGATGAACTTAAAGAGAAAGGTTACATCAAGGAAGATCCTTCCGGCTCCATTAGCATTACCGCGAAAACGGAACAGACCATCCGCAAGTCAGCCCTGGAAGAAATCTTTGGCAAGCTGAAAAAGGCAGGCAAGGGTAATCACAACAGCAACATTTCGGGGCTTGGTGAAGAAAAGAATGCCGATCGGCGCGAGTTTGCCTTCGGCGATAGCCTGGACCAGATCGACATGACTGCATCCATACAGAATGCCCAGATCAATCATGGTATCGGCAACTTTACGCTGACAGAAAGGGATCTGGAAGTGGAGGAAAAGGACTATAAGACGCTAACCTCTACGGTGCTGATGATTGATATTTCGCACTCCATGATCCTGTACGGCGAAGACCGCATTACGCCAGCTAAAAAAGTGGCTATGGCGCTGGCCGAGCTGATCCGGACACGTTACCCGAAAGATACCCTGGACATCGTGGTATTTGGTAATGATGCCTGGCCAATTGAAGTGAAAGACCTGCCCTACCTGCAGGTAGGCCCCTATCACACCAATACTTATGCAGGATTGGAGCTTGCAACCGACATCCTTCGTAGAAGAAAAACGCACAACAAGCAGATCTTCATGATTACCGATGGCAAGCCGACCTGCCTGAAGGAGAATGGCAGATATTACAAGAACAGTATGGGGCTGGACAGAAAGGTGATCAACAAAACCCTGAACATGGCGGCGCAATGTAAGCGGCTGCAGATTCCAATTACCACTTTTATGATCGCAAAAGATCCATACCTGCAGCAGTTTGTACGTGAATTTACGCAAACCAACGGCGGAAAAGCCTTTTACAGCTCCTTGAATGGACTTGGAGAATATATATTTGAAGACTACATTAAAAATCGAAGAAAAACATTCCGATAAAGACCTGACCACATGAATCACGAATCTATAACAACGCTCGGCCAGTTGAAGGCCACAGACTACCAATCACGTTCGGTCAAAGATGAACTACGCAAAAACCTGATCACCCAGCTTCAGAATAAAGAAGCTGGCTTTGAAGGCGTACTGGGCTATGACGAAACCGTAATTCCAGAGCTGCAAACTGCAATTCTTTCCCGACACAACATCCTGCTGCTGGGTTTACGCGGACAGGCAAAAACACGTATTGCCCGTTTAATGGTTAACCTGTTGGATGAGTACATCCCTTATGTAAGCGGCAGTGAGATCTTTGACGATCCTTTGAATCCTATTTCACTATATGCACGCGATCTGATCGCGGAAAAGGGTGATGATACCCCGATCCAGTGGCAACATCGCTCGGAACGTTATACCGAGAAGCTGGCGACGCCAGATGTAACGGTAGCGGATTTGATCGGTGATGTGGATCCGATCAAGGCGGCTACCATGAAGCTGACCTATAACGATGAACGGGTAATCCACTTTGGATTGATCCCACGTGCACACCGCAGTATCTTTGTGATCAATGAGCTTCCAGATTTACAGGCACGTATACAGGTGGCATTGTTTAACATGCTGCAGGAAAAAGATATCCAGATCAGAGGTTTTAAATTGCGTTTGCCCCTGGATGTGCAGTTCGTATTTACCGCCAACCCGGAAGATTATACCAACAGGGGTTCTATTGTAACGCCGTTAAAAGACAGGATTGAGAGTCAGATCCTCACCCACTATCCAAAGAACATCGCCATTTCCCGTAAGATCACCTTCCAGGAAGCGAAGTTAACGCAAGAGCAACGCATGATCGAAGTAGATGGTCTGCTGAAAGATCTTGTGGAGCAGGTGGCTTTTGAAGCACGCCGCAGTGAGTTTATTGACCAGAAGTCTGGTGTATCTGCCAGGTTAACGATCTCTGCTTATGAAAACCTGGTGAGCACTGCAGAACGCAGGATGCTGATCAATCGCGAAAAAAGCACCTTTGTGCGTTTATCTGACTTCACGGGCATTATTCCGGCAGTTACCGGAAAAATTGAGCTGGTTTATGAAGGTGAGCTGGAAGGGCCGGCCAATGTGGCGAATAGCCTGATTGGAAAAGCCATCAGAACGTTATTTATCCGTTACTTCCCGGATCCGGAGAAAGCTAAAAAGAGCAAGAAAGTTAATCCTTATGCCCCGATCGTGGAATGGTTTACTGAAGGTGGCACCTGCGACTTGTCGGATTCGTTGAATGCGGCGCAGTATAAAAAGGAGCTGAGCAAGGTGAATGGCTTGCAGGATCTGGTAAAAACCATGCATCCAAAGCTAAGTGCCAACCAGAGTCTGTTGATGATGGAGTTTGTGTTGCACGGTTTGGCAGCCTTCTCGCAATTGAACAAGGAGTTCCTGGATAACGGCTTCGGCTTTTCCGATATGTTCGAAAGCTTGTTCAACGTAGATATGGATGATGAGGATGATCTAGACTTTAGATAATATGGGGAGAATTGCTGTACTGATTCCCCTGTGTTTACTTCTGATTGCATTTGACTTCTACTTCTACAAGGCGGTTTTAGCTGTCTTTAAGAACTGGAAGCCCCGTACCCGTAAGATCTTCGGCATTGCATGGTGGACCTACAGTCTGCTGCTGATCGTAGGGGTATTTGCAGGGATATTTTTAAACTTGTTTTTAACGCTTCGTGCAATAATCCTGGTCGCTTTCTTTCTAACCTGCGGAAGTAAGTTTGTGATGCTTCCTTTCCTGCTGATCGATGATCTGCGCAGGCTGGTCATCAAAACTTTCAGGCGCAAGAAAGAAGTCGCGGTGAAGGAACCCTTGCCTGGAAACCCGATCCCACGTTCGGAATTTTTGGTGAAAGCTGGGCTTGTGGCTGCTGCAGTGCCACTAACGTCCTTAAGCTGGGGCATTATTTCGGGGGCATATGACTATCAGGTACGTCGCCGTAACCTGTACCTGCCGAATCTGCCGAAGGCATTTGACGGCTTGACCCTTGGCCAGATCACCGACATCCACTCCGGTAGTTTCTACAATAAAAAAGCGGTGAATGGCGGTATCGATATGTTGCTTGCTGAAAAGCCCGACATGATCTTTTTTACCGGCGATCTGGTGAACGATATGGCGACGGAGATGCGCGACTATCAGGATAGTTTTACGCGGGTAAAGGCGCCGCTAGGGGTTTATTCTTCGCTGGGTAACCATGATTATGGCGACTATCACTTTGGCAAGGGACCATCGGCCGCTAAGGCCAAAAACCTGCAGGATGTGATAAAAACACATGAGCTGATGGGTTGGGACCTGCTGATGAATGAACACCGCAGAATTAAAGTTGACGGTGAAGAGATCGGTGTTCTGGGTATTGAAAACTGGGGCATGGGGCGTTTTCCGAAATACGGGCGCATGGATCTGGCGGTAAAGGATACGGATGATCTGCCGGTGAAGCTGTTGCTTTCGCATGATCCTTCGCACTGGCGTAACCAGGTTTTAACGGAATATCCGCAGATTGATGCGATGTTTAGTGGACATACTCACGGTATGCAGTTCGGTGTACGTGCCGAAAACATGCAATGGAGCCCGGTACAGTATATCTATAAAGAATGGGCAGGCTTGTATCAGGAAAAACATCAGCAGCTATACGTGAACGTAGGCTACGGTTTTCTTGGCTATCCCGGCAGGGTGGGTATTCTGCCGGAGATCACCATCTTCACTTTAAAAAGGGCTTAAACATCCTTAAAAAGGCTTAGGCGCCGTTAAAACGGTAGCCTACGCCTCTTACCGTTAACAGCAGCTGCGGATTATCCGGATTCAGCTCTATTTTCTTGCGGAGCCTTACAATATGCATATCCAGGGTGCGGGTGTTTACATCAGAATTATAACCCCATACTTCCAGCATCAACGCATCGCGGTTGATCACCTTGTTCGGGTTCCGTAGAAAATATAAAAGGATCCTGTTTTCCAGGATGGTAAGCTCGATCTTTTTGCCCTGGCGGTATAAGGTATGGATGTTCGGATGGTGCTCCATATCACCGAAGCGGTGAATCTCTGAACGATCGTTATTGATCAGGAACTTCACTTTGCTTTCCAGCATGGCAACGAGTACATCCATATTGAACGGTTTACTTACGTAATCGGAAACACCGAAGTTGTACGCATCAATTTTATCTACGTCCTGCGCTTTGGCGGTCATCATGATGATGAGCCCTTCGTAGCCCTGATGACGTACGCTTTCGCATACTTCAGAACCCTGCTTGCCAGGAAGCATCCAATCTAACAATACAATATCCGGTTTATCTGTAAGGATGGTCCTTTCTGCAGTTTCGCCGTCACCAACCTCCAGCACTTCGTAGCCTTCAGCTTTCAAGCGGTGAACAACTAAGAAACGCAGGTTTTCATCATCTTCAACAATTAGTATTTTAACCCCTTTAGACATCTTATTATTCGTTATATGGTAGTATAATTTTAAACTCTGTACCCTTATTTACCTTACTTTTTACGCTGATCTCGCCCTTCATGAAAACCACGAGTTCCTTGCAGAAAGCAAGTCCTAGTCCCACGCTTCCATTTTGGTTATACTGATTCTGCACGCGGTAAAACTTTTTAAATATATTATTTATTTCCGGAGCGGGAATACCTATTCCCTTATCTGTAAAGCGCAGCACGATCTTACCTTTGATCTGCCTGGCACTTACATGCAGGTATTTCTGGTCCGGAGAAGAGTATTTATAGGCGTTTTCTGCAAGGTTATCGAACAGACTTCCTAATAACACCGGGTCGGTGGTAAAGTTCTTAAAGCCACTCACTTCGTAAGTAAAATGGAAGTCAGGGTGTTTAAGTCGGTGCGATTCAATGGTACTCTCAATGAAATCGACAATATTCACCTTCTCCTGGTGTAGCTGGATGGCCTTGTTTTCGATCTGCGTGAAGGCCAGCAATTTGTTCATCAAGCCATTGAGCTTATCCGCTTCTTCATCCAGAATACGACCATACATTTTCTGCTCTCTTTCGGTTAACGCCGCCGCACTCCGGATGTTGTTTCCGGCAATTTTAATTACGCTTACCGGCGTTTTAAACTCGTGGGTGAGGTTATTCACGAAGTCGTACTGTAGCTTGTACATTTTCTGGTTGATGTTCAGGTTCCGGTAGATCAGGAAACCGACCAGTACCAGCACCCCGTAGAAGATCATCAGTACGATTGCGATGGGCAGAAAGTAGCGGAAAATGGCTTTGTCGACAAAACTCTGGGCCGAAATGAAGTATAGCTTGTAATCGGAAAATGGCCCAGGCAGCGTGATCTCTGTCGTGACGAACTGTGAGGAGGTATCCAGCGGATCGTAGGTTAAAGGCTCAATCCGGATGTTCTGGTAGAGCTTTGGATTGGAGTTGATGATCTGGATCTTGCTGGGATCCAGGTAAAAGGTAAGCATGTCCTGCTGGTAAACCGGCGATGTGGAGAGCTTGCGCTGCATCATCTGCTTATAAACCTTCAGGTCTTCAAACCTCGGGATGTTGAGGTAGGTGATCTTGTTAGAACGTACCACACTGAAGTTACTGAAAAGTTCATCCGCTGTTGGCGCCCTTGCGGTGTCGAGCGTTTCGATGTAGTTGATCAGCTTAATGGCGAGGGTATTAAATTCATCACCGCGCATGGCAGAAGAGGGATCGTTTCTGGAAAATAGCTTTACGGAATCCATCGGAACCAGACTACCAAACTGGTAAATGTACTTTGGCCCCATGGCAAAGTGCCCGGTGTTCAAGCCGTCACGTACCGAGCTGGTGGAAACCTCTGTATCGTAGAAGATCACCTTGGAAACAAAGGGATACTGCAAGAGCAGGGTATCTACAAACCGGGATGTGGTTGCAGAATCCAGGTAGCCATTGTAGTAAGATATTTCTGGCAGTTTATTCTGGAAGAACTCGTTGTAGGGCTTGATACTCGCCTCGAGCACATTGACCTTCTCGGATACAAATTCGTTTTCGATGAACTTCTTGCTGAAGTTGTAGGCGAGAAATAAAGACAGCACGAAAAATACAGAGATCAGAATAAGAAAAGTTATGATCAATGAAAAATTCTTACGGTAGCCGCTATTCTTATCTGCAGTCATTTACCCGCTAAGCTATTTCTTTTTCAGGTTGATATCAAGAAATTGTTCCAGGGCAAGGTACAATTGCTGCCTGCTATGTTCATTTCCGAGTGGAGAGCTTTCGCTGCTTTTTTCAAGATAAGTGATGTCGACTTTGCGCTTCTTCAATTCCTTCACGAATTGCTCCACTTCCCCGGAGTTTATCCTCGGGTCATTTGCACTTTGGGCGATGAACACCGGCACATTGAATTTCTCCGCATGGAACACCGGCGATACCTGGCGCATGTATTCTACATCGGTAACTGGATTGCCGACGATGGTATAATACATCTGTAAGTTGGATTTAAGGTATGGCGGTACCGACTTCAGGTAACTGAAGAGGTTGATGACTCCGGAGTTAGAAGCCGCACAGGCGTACATACCGGGACTGGCGAAGATACTGTTCAGCGCGATATAGCCGCCCAGTCCGGTGCCATATATGGCAATCCGCTTGGCATCAGCAATACCTTGTGAGATGAGCCATTTTACCCCATCGTTGATGTCGTTATTGATCTTTCCGCCCCATTGCTTGTAGCCTGCCGTCATAAAGGCCTTACCATAGCCCGATGAGCCTCGGTAGTTGATCTGGAACACGGCATAGCCACGGTTGGCGAGCAGTTGCACCTCTGGATTGTATCCCCAGGTGTTACGTGAACCAGGCCCATTGTGTGGCAGCACAACCACTGGCAGGTCTTTCGCGGGTTTGTTTAGCGGTAAGGTTAAGTAGCCGTTGATCTTCAGCCCATCTCTGGAAGTATAGGAAATAGGCTTCATTTCTGCCAGGTCCTGTTCTTTGAGGGAAGCGTTAAAGTCGCTCAACTTTTTGATCTGTCCTTTGTTGGCGAAGTATAGGTAGTAAGATCCTGGATTTTTATCGGTGAAGGTCCTTACAATGAACAGGTTTTCGTTCTTATCACGGTCGAAGATCCGGTTTTCTGTGCCCGGCAGCAGCTTGTCCAGCTTACTGTAAAACTGCTTCACGGTATCATCGAGGTAGAATTTTTCCTTTTTCCAGGTTTCACAAATTACAAAGCCCATCCCCTTTTTTCTTCTGGAATACTGGGCATCTACCACATTGAGGGTATCGTTTGCGAAGAGCACCCTGGTTTCTTTGCCGGTTTTACAGTTGAGCTCCACCAGCGCGTTTTTGTCGCGGTTCATGTTGGAGATGGCGTAGATCACGTTTGGCTGCGTCTCGGAAAAAGAGATCGGCTTGATGGTGGTGGTGAAACTGTTGGTCTGGATGGCCGTAAATGGCTGACTTTCTTTTTCCCGGTACAACAGGGTCTCATTTACGCCATCGCTGGATATCGCCAAACGAAGTTGTCCTCTTGCATCCGTAATCCAATCGGTGATGTTACCAGGGTTTTTAACGGCCATCTCCATCTTGCCGTCACGCACGTTCAAGCGATAAACATCAAAAACGGTAGAATCCCTCTTATTGGAAGATACCAACAGGTATTTGTTGTCGATGAGCTGGTCTTTAAGCACCCGCAGGCGGCTTTTCTCATTCTCATTAAGCTGTCGCTCATTGCCCCCTGTTTTGTCGATGATAAACACCGAAGATTGCTTGTTGTTGTCCTGGCTCTCCTTGTAATAGATCAGTTCATTATCACTCACCCAGGAGTAGTAGCCGATGACATGATCATCCAGCCGGGTGATCTGTGTCGTGCTGCCATCTTCCAGACGCTCCACGAAGAGCTCCTGCTTCTTGTTGATCAGCTTCAGGTAGGACAGGTTTTTACCATCCGGCGAGATGGCGAAAGCAACCCGCTCCTGTGACTTGAAGAAATCGTTTACAGGAATTAATTTCCCAGTCTGTTGCTTGCAAGCAAACAGCAGCGGAAATAACAGGCATATATAAAGTATAAATTTAGTCCTCATTAATAGTTCAAAAGTACGGAACACCATTATCCGTTGCTGTTATACACCAACATTGTTACCTGTTGTGTCTGCCCGGTATTTTTCAAAATAAGGATATTTCTTTCAACTTAAATGTCGATTACGGTAACAATTAAAATACCATGACCATCGATATCCATCAGGATATAATTCTGTGAGCCGATATCTGTACTTATAATTTTATCTTTGTTTTATGCTATTATATAACATCACCATCATACTTGAAGAGGCTGCAGCTAATGAATGGCTCGCCTGGACGCAGGAGGCCTATATACCTGCAATTATGGCCACGGGTAAGTTTGCTTCCAACCGCCTGCTTAAGGTGGTGGATTCTCCAAACGAAGGGGTTACTTACTGCCTGCAGTTTGTGCTGGACAGCGAAGCTGACTATGACAGTTACAAACTGGAACATGCTCCTGCGATGCAAGAAGAACTCAATACCAGGTTTAAAAACCGCCATGTTTCTTTCCAGACCTTGATGGAATACGTGGGATAGATCATAAAAAAAGGTGAACCAATTGGTTCACCTTTTTCTTTTTTCTTTTGCCTTTTGGCAAAACTTAGCGTTGCTATTGCTTGATCAAGTCGTATAACTCATCCAATTTTGGTGAAAGTACGATCTCGATACGGCGGTTTTTGCTTCTACCCTCTGCTGAGGCGTTACTCTCTAGCGGTTGGAACTCGCCTTTACCGGTGGCGGTCATTCTAACGTTTTCTACCTTGCCCGTTTCGGTAAGGAAGCGCACTACTGAGGTAGATCTTAATACGCTTAGATCCCAGTTGTCTTTGATCTGGCCCAGGTTATTTACTTTTTGGTTGTCGGTGTGCCCCTCAACAGCGATGTTGATCTCCGGCTGTTCTTTCAATACAGCAGCAAGCTGTGTTAAAGCCTGACGGCCTTTTTCATCGATGATGATACTACCGGAAGGGAATAATAGCTTGTCGGTAAGTGATACATATACTTTTCCGTTTTTAATCTCCACCGTTAAACCGCTTTTGGTGAAGCCAAGTAAAGCTTGTTGTAACTTTTCTTTGAGCTGGTTGGTAGCCTCATCACGTTTACGCAATACCTCTTCCACTTCTTTTAAACGCTGCTCACGTTTTTTAAGGTCTGCAGAAAGCTTGTTGATCTCCGTTGAGCTATTGCTGCGCAGCTTGGTGTAATTGGCATCCATATCGTCGTATTTCGCTCTTAGGTCGGCTAATTTACCATTTAGATCTGCGGTGTCTTTACGCAGCTTGGATATCCGGTTTTCAAGACTTTCATTGCTTTGCTGTGCACCAGAAAGACCTGTATTTAAAGAGTCCTGTCTGGCAAGTAGTCGCCTGTATTCCTTCATGGACATCACTTTACAGGAAACAAATGCGCTACAAAATAATAGAACGGCTAAAAGCGTAGTGATTTTTCTCATTTGATGTGATTAAGCCTTGCGGCGGTTAATAAATTGAGTTCCGTTCAGATCCTGTTCTAATCATGATGTTAAATCAGGACCTGCAAACAATAGCCATGCAGGTACTAGCTTGCAATGGCGGTTCTCAAAAATAACATAAATGGATAGATTTGCTTAAAAGCTTCATGTATTTTTTCAGTAATATCCGCTTTGAAGAAGTCTTTATCGGCGATTGGATAAATTGCGGTAAGGCTTTTTAGCTTAAGTACATCGATGAGGGGATGATCTGTAGGATAACCTTTAGGAGCCTTCTTGAGCGAGTCAGTTTCATCAAGCTTGAAAAGCGATTTAAACCCATCGTTATTGATGATCTCTAAGAACTCATCCTGATTGTAATCAATCTCTTCACGGATTTTCTTCAGATCTTCTGCACCTGGCATCCAGTAGCCTGCTGCGAAGAAGCAGTTTCCAGGTGCTAAGTTGATGTAATAACCGGGTTCATTTCCGTTCTTTCCGATCACGGAAAAATAGATCCCGAAATTATTCTTATAAGGTCTTTTGTCTTTACTGAAGCGAATGTCCCGATAGATACGAAGCAGGTGTTTCTTCGGCAGACTATCTTTTGGAAATGCCGGATCGACCGTGGCCAGCAGCGGAATCAGCAAGCTGATAAAATGCAGGACGTCAGCTTTAGCAGCTTCATATTCATCCTTGTGCGCAGCAAACCAGTTGCGGTCGTTATTTTCGATTAACTCCTTTAAAAAATTAAGCGTCTCCGGCCGGATCATAAGGGATTGCTGGTGCGTGGCTCTTTGTATTTGCGGTACCACAGGATACCTATTCCACCCATCAACAGGAAAGGTGCAGCCAAAAGGCTAAGTACACCGGCGTTAATTCCTTTGGTCTGTGTATTTCCATTCTCGATACCTTGGTCAGCATTGATCGAGCACATGGCACATTGAGCAGTACTCACAGGAATATTTACGGCAGTCAAGCTGAAAACGAGAAGGATGAGCAGCAGCGCTTTTTTCATAACTGTAGGCTTGAGGTGTATTGCATTTGTCTAAGATCAAACGACCAGTAGCAGTGGCCATTTATAATAACAAATATATGTACTAAACGATTGGGGAAATTAAAAATTGTAATATGGTGAAATCATCAGGTAAACCAGCACGCCAGATACGGCAACGTATAGCCATACCGGATAGGACCATCTCACAATCTTTCGGTGCTTTTCCACCTGCATATTCAAGCCCCTGAAGAAGCTCACCAGAATTAATGGCAGAACTACGATGGCGAGCAAAATATGGGTTAGCAGAATAAAGTAGTAAACATACCGTACGGCCCCTACTGCAGCGGCTTCAGTTGCCGACAATAGACCATCATGGTCTACATCGCCAAACTTGGTATCCTTCACGTAAAGGTGAAACAGAATATAAAAGATCAGGAAGATTGCGGAGAGGATGAAAGTTATGATATTGGTGATCTTGTGGGCCGGTATATTCTTACGACGAATGAAGATCAAGGATAACACCAACAGCACCGCGCAGGTAGCGTTTATGCCTCCGATTACGTGCGGTAAGATATATAGAAACGAGGGAACGGTAGTTGGTGGTGGTACAAGCTTCAACGCAATTACAACGATGAGCACAACTGCTGTTACAACCCATACCAGCCTTAAAAATAGTTTATCAGTTAGATTCATTTTCTTGTGTTAGTAATTATCTGCCGTCTTTCATGTTACGGAGCTCTTCGGTAATGAGCACCCGGATCTCGTCGTCGAGTTTAGATAAGGCTAGCTGATTAGTAGCTTCGTAATAACCGCGGATGCGGCGTTGGGTGTCTAGCAGTACGAACATGTTGCTGTAGATGAACTTTGGCTTGCCATTTTCCATTACTTTGTGCGCATCCACGAAGAGTTGTTTGTTCAGCAGGTCAAAAACCTGTGTACTATCACCGGTTAGCAGATCCCATTTGCCAGCTTTGGCACCAATGGTTTGTGCATAATCTTTCAGCAATGCTGGTCGGTCATTTGTTGGATCGATACTGATGCTTACAAACTTCAGGATTTCATTGTCGCCATAGTTTGCTAGATAGGCCTTCACGGCCTTGTTGGTGAAATCCACGCCATAAGTATTCCCAGCGGTATGAAATAAGCTTAAGATAACCACCTTCCCTTTATAGGCATCCAGGCTAATAGAATCTCCAGCCTGATTTTGCAGCTGGTAGTTCTGCACCTGATGATAAATGGTGTCTGGGATTTCTTTACCACGAACACTATGAAAGGTATTTGCAACCACTTTAGGACCGAAGAACGGCAGCGGTTTGTATCGATTTTTACCTTTATCCTGTAGTAAATAATACAAAAATCCTGGTACCGCTAATATGGTTACCAGGATTAAGATCTTCTTTATTGGAAATAATTTCATTATTGGAATGGCATATGCAACTGTAGGTAACCACCTTCAATCAACAAGAGCACAATGAAATAGATAATAAATATAAAGGTTACGGTAAGCGATAGTTGCAGTCCCAGCTTCTCATATTTCAAGTGCATGAAGTAGGCTACAATGTAAAACGCTTTTAAAATGGTCAGGCCAATGTAGATGATGTTACCAACCATGTGGGACATATAACCGTGAGGCAATACCCAAAGGGCGATGAAGAATTCTACAACGGTGATCAATAAAAGGATCCCGAATACCTGCCAGATCTTTTTCTTAGTTAGACCCTCATGCTCGCCGTGAGCATGGCCATCAGTAGTATGTATGTGTTCGGACATAATGTTTTATAAATTAGATTAGATAGAAGAATGTAAATACGAATACCCAAACAAGGTCAACGAAGTGCCAGTATAAACCAACTTTCTCCACCATAAGGTAATGTCCGCGTCTTTCAAATACACCTGCAATAGTCATGCAAAGGATGATCACGTTTAGTACAACACCAGTAAATACGTGGAAACCATGGAAACCGGTGATGGTAAAGAACAGGTTTGAGAATTGCTGTGTAGCTACTGTAGAAACCTCGCCATCAAAGAAGTGCTGTAAGTGTTCAGCAGGAGGAATTTCACCCCAGCCAAAGCCTTCATGGAACAGGTGTGTCCACTCTAATGCCTGACATCCCAGGAACATGAAACCACCGATCACGGTTGCAACCATCCAGCCAATAACTTCTTTCTTGGAATTTCTGTGACCTGCCTCTACTGCAAGTACCATCGTTACAGAGCTCATGATCAGGATGAAGGTCATGATACCTACGAATACCAATGGTGCGCCGCTATCTGTTACACCAGGGATAGACTGGAAAACCAAATCAGGATCAGGCCAGGTAAATTTTGAGAAACGTTGAGCACCATAGTAAACTAATAATGCGGAGAAAGTAAAGGCATCTGATAGTAAGAAAAACCACATCATTATTTTGCCGTACTCTACTGACCACGGTGAACGGCCACCGCTCCACGGAGTAGTTTTTACCTGATCTAATTGTGATAATGAATCCATTTTAAAGTTTGTAATAGTTTGTTAAAAAGTCTAACTGTTCAAAAGTAAAAAAACATACAGATATATCCATAATATATCTATAAAATGCCAGAATATGGAAGAAACCTCCATTCTGAACTGTAAACGCTCTGTAGAAATTTTCCCGTAAGCGCCCAGAAGTGTACTCAAAATCAATAACAAGCCTGCGAAAATATGCAGCAAGTGAATTCCTGATACAATATAAATCAGGGAAATTGCAGCGTTATTATTCACCAGAAATGCACCGCTCTGATATAGACTTACCCAAGCTTCCACCTGCAGATAGCCAAAAACTATCCCAAGTAACAGCGTTGCCCAAAGGAATGTTTTCTGCGAACTCACCTGACCGTTCCTGAATGCGCGTGCCGCTAAGAAAAGACAGATGCTGCTGACTAAAAGTACTGCGGTGCTGTAAAGAAACATGTCTGGCAACACCAAACCATGACCCTTTGACTTAGAAGCCGCAAATACAATGTAATAACTCGTCCAGCCTGCAAACATGATGGTAGACGAAACGACGAATAACCAGATTATAAACTTCTTAGCTTTATAATTGGAATTCGCCTCTTGATGATTAAGTGATTGTACCATGTATTATTTTATTATAAAATCAAACAAAAGTGCCAGCTGTGCCACCGGCAAATAGATAAACGAAGCAAACATGACCTTTCTTGCACTCTCCAGGTCCTGTTTTAAAAACAGCTTTAGCGCAGTGTACATAAACCATACTCCAATGGCAACCGAAATAATCGCCACATAAATGCCGCCAAAACCGTAGAAGGTTGGCATCAGGCTCACTGGAATTAGAATGATCGTACTGAGCAGCGTGATGAAAGCACTGATCTTGTCGCGTTTTGTTGTTGGAAGTAAACGGAAACCTGCTTTCTTGTAGTCGTCGTCCAATACCCATGCAATGGCCCAAAAATGCGGGAACTGCCATACGAACTGTACCAGGAATAAAATAACCGCAACCTGATAGTCTATAGGCAGGAAGTTCGTTGCATGACCCAGTGCGGCAAGGTAGCCGATCAACGGTGGTAATGCGCCGGGAATGGCACCAATAAAAACAGCGATGGGCGACTTCCGCTTCATCGGCGTATAAGCAAATGCATAAAGCAGGATGGAAAATACAGAAAGTAGTCCTGTCTCCAGGTTTAATTTACCTAGAAGCCAAGTGCCGAACATCCCCATGAGTAAGCCAGAAACCAGGCCCTGCCCTGTAGTCATCCGGCCTGCAGGCATCGGACGGTCTTTGGTACGCGTCATCAGCTTATCCAGATCCTTTTCGATGATCTCATTGAAGCAGTTTGCAGCGCCAGTGACGAAAAATCCTCCAACAATCAGGATCAACCAGTTTCCCCAGGCAATACCATCAATCTCGCCCCTTGCAACCTGCATCTTAGAGCCCATCAGAAAAGTGACCGAAGCTGAAAAAACAACAAGGAAAGTCAGTCGAAGCTTAATTAGTTTTGAGAAATCTGCGAAGAATTGTTTCAATGTCTGTAATGTTATTGATTGTAAGTATTAGCCCGGTAAACAAGCAGATACAAGTAGTATTGTAAGGTGAATAATGTAGTTGAAAACAAAATATGCATTGCCTGAGCGAAGGGCGGCAGCGCAAAGTTAGACAATAAAAAGCCAGTTACCATTTGAACAAGCAAAACAATTATAATGGAATTGCTAACTTTTATTGCAGTTTCTTTCCCCCCGAACTTGTCCATCACAAACTTGTAGATCAGTACACAAAGTACAGATACAATAATGCCTAAAGTCCGGTGGTTATCAAAAAGACTTCCAACCTTACTCACCCAAACCGGACGGTTCTGATAACCCAGACTCTTGGAAATAAAATCAATCTGCTCCCTTACCTCCGTACCAAGCACGATCTGGTAAACGTTTACTGCTATGGCTACAAAGATCAAGACTTTCAACCAGCCAACTTTAGAAATAACCACCACAGGCGCTTTAAGTCGCTGATTGGCGTAATCGTAGGTGTACACCAGGATGGCCAGTAGCACAAGTGCCAGCAACATATGGACGGTTACTACCCAGGCAAGAAGGTTTGTGGAAACCACGATAGAGCCCAACCAGGCCTGAAACACAACCACGAACAGGTTGATTATGCTAAGTACGAAAATTCTGGTCGCAGTCTTCCTGTAAATGAAAGAACAAGCAGCAATTGCCAGCAATAATAACCCGGTTATAGCGCCTGTAAGCCTGTTGATGTATTCTGTCCAGGTCTTCGAGGCATTGAATGATTCCGGTTGAACCAGGGTCTTATCCTCGCGAATTTTCTTCGCCAGCTCTACCTTCCCAAGCTTCTCCAGGGAGCGGGCAAAACGTTCGTTCTTCTTTACCCTTTCTTCGATGTAGTGGTGCTCATAGCCCAGCGGCAGCTGGTCAATAGATGTTGGTGGTATATACTGCCCAAAACACTTTGGCCAGTCGGGACAGCCCATTCCGGAGCCGGTACTTCTAACAATTCCTCCTGCGAGAATCAGCAGCAGTGTAAATATAATCGTGAAGCGGTTTAGCCTGACAAATCTTCGTTCAGATTTTGAAATCATGCTTGAAGTGGGGTTAAAAAAATTGAGGTATCTGTATGAGTATAGACTCAAGCAGATACCCCAAAAATATGTTTCAAAGACTATTTGTTGTTAGTCAACTTTTTCGCGCTCGGCTTTCTCTTGCTTAGCCATCCATTCTTCCTGGATACGCTCTGCCTCTGCATTACCGTCGAAATCATGCGGTACGTTAGAGCTCATGGTTTGAGAGAAAGGTACGGTCTGCGGAATGAAATCTTCCTCAGCACCTGGCTTACTATAATCATAAGGCCAACGGTAAACGGTTGGGATCTCTCCTGGCCAGTTACCATGTAAGTGCTCAACTGGGGTGGTCCATTCTAAAGTATTCGCACCCCAAGGGTTTTGTGTAGTACGTTTTCCTTTGAAGATCGAATAGAAGAAGTTGAAAAGGAATGCAACCTGTGCCAATGCAGCAACAATCGCAGCCCAGGTAACCAATACGTTTACGGTAACCCATTTCTGCATAAACTCGAATTCAGTAAATGCATAGTAACGACGTGGAACACCATCAAGTCCTAAGAAGTGTAATGGGAAGAATACCAGGTAAGCACAAGCAAATGTAATCCAGAAGTGAAGGAACGCCAATTTAGGATTCATCAATCTTCCGAACATTTTAGGGAACCAGTGGTAAACACCTGCAAGCATACCAAAGATCGCAGCCGAACCCATTACCAGGTGGAAGTGAGCAACTACGAAGTAAGTATTGTGAAGGTTAATATCCAAAGACGCGTTTCCTAAGAAGATACCAGTTAAACCACCAGAGATAAAGAAAGAAACCATACCGATTGCGAACAACATCGCAGGCGTAAAACGGATGTTACCTCTCCATAGCGTCGCCAGGTAGTTAAAGGTCTTAATCGCAGATGGTACCGCAATAATCAAGGTTGTGATCATAAACACACCACCAAGTAGCGGGTTCATACCGGTTACGAACATGTGGTGACCCCAAACGATGAACGATAACACCATGATACCGATCAAAGAGTAAACCATCGCATGGTAACCAAAAATTGGTTTTCTGGAGTTTACAGCGATAACCTCAGAAGAGATACCCAAAGCAGGCATAATTACGATGTATACCTCCGGGTGACCAAGGAACCAGAATAAGTGCTGCCAAAGGATCGGAGAACCACCTTCGTTAGGTAGTACCTGAGAACCAATAACAATATCAGAAAGGTAGAAACTTGTACCGAAGCTTCTGTCGAAAATCAATAATACAACACCAGCTACCAATACCGGGAAAGACAAGATACCCAAAACCGCGGTTAAGAATAAAGCCCAGATGGTTAATGGCATTTTCCAAAGGTCCATACCTTTAGTACGCATGTTTAAGATCGTACTTACGTAGTTGATACCACCAATAAGCTGGGATGCAACGAACATAACCATACTGATCAACCACATGGTCATACCAGTACCCGATCCAGAGATGGTTTTAGGCAAAGCAGACAGTGGCGGATAGATCGTCCATCCAGCACTCGCAGGACCAGTTTGTACAAAGAATGAACCCATCATGACCAAACAAGCACCTAAGAACAACCAGTAAGATAACATGTTCATCAATGGCGATGCCATATCACGTGCACCAAGTTGTAAGGGGATCAGTAAGTTACTGAAGGTACCAGATAAACCGGCGGTTAATACAAAGAATACCATGATGGTACCGTGTATGGTAACCAGGGCGAGATAAAACTCGGGCTTAATTCGACCACCCTCAGCCCATTTACCTAAGAAAGTCTCCAACAAAGGAAAACTTTGATCAGGCCATGCTAACTGCAGACGGAAAAGAATGGACAGGATCATCGCAATTACAGCCATGATGATACCAGTGATCAAAAACTGCTTGGCGATCATCTTGTGATCCTGACTAAAAACATACTTTGTTAAGAATGTTTCTTTGTGATGTTCATGCCCGTGAGCATCATGACCATCATGTTTATGCGTATCGTGTAAAGTTATCGTTGACATAATATTACTATCCAGTATGTTAATTTAATTTGGCCAAATCAGTTTTTCTAACAGCACCACTGTCAGTTCCAAGAGAATCCGGACCCGGACCAGGAGTCGGTGCCGGAGCTGGTGCAGGAGTCGCAGGCTCAGCAATCACAGGCAAGTTAAATTGCTTTCTTAAGTCATTGTTAATGTAAGTAGGCTGTTGCGTAATCCACTCATCATATTCTTCCTGACTAACAACCCTAACGGTACGTTGCATGTTGTAGTGTCCTGAACCGCAAATTTGCGAACAAAGCAATACATATTTGAATGCAGGATCATTGGTTTTAGCCTGCATGTCTGTAGTCGTAATGGTTGGTGTGAACTCAAAGTAAGTCATCATACCCGGGTTCGCTAGAATCTGAACACGGAAGTGTGGCATATAAAAACCGTGGATAACATCCTTAGAGTTGATTGCGAAACGAACTGGTTTGTTCACCGGAATTACAATCTCTTCAGCATTCTGGTCATCAAGGTTGTTTTTGTCCTTGAAGTCGATACCTAAAGTATTCAGACCAGTAACCATTTTGTAGTTCTTCACACCTACAACACCGTCAGCTCCCGGATATCTTACGTACCAGGCAAACTGTTGTGCAGTAACTTCAATGTTTAATGGCTTGTTGTTTGGATCCACAACCTTGTAGAAGATCGTTCTCCAGGTGATGAAACCCATTACAACCAACACCGATAATACTAAAGCTGGAATAATGGTCCAGATTTTCTCGATGGTATTGTTATGCGGGTAAAAGTATGCCCTTCTGTTTGCGTTGTATTTGTAAAAGAAAGAAAAAAGAAACAGTAGAATGTGGGTACCGATGAACACGATGGTGGTGATGATCAAAGTGATGTTGAACATCTTGTCGATCTCCGCACCATCTACGGAAGCAGCTTCCGGCAGGATCATCTTGCCGTGAACGGTGTATTCCCAGTATACGCCATATAGACCTACAATCAGGAACAAAAGGAATAATACCGCATTGACACTATCCCAGTTAATACCCTCAGGTTTATCTTGTGCAGTACGGGTCAATTCATAAACCCGGAGTGCCTTTCCAACTATAGCTACAAATAAGCATAGCAACAAGAATAGCAGGACATAGAATAACGTAGATTTATAAATAGGCCCCATGTCCACAGTTTTGGCCGTAGTTGCAGCAGCAGCGGCGGCTTCCTGTGCAAATACACTGGTGGTATTTACAAATGCAGTTAACATAACCGCCAGACCCGCAAATGTCTTTTTACTTATTAAATTTTTTAGACTCATTTTCTTAAAAGTAGTATGTTGTACTTCAAGTACTATAATATATTTATTCTTAAAATGAACACCTTACAAATGATGATTCAAACTCTCCTCTAAGAACGGGTGGTTCTTAGCGACTAACGGCTGCTTGCTTAAAGCACTTAATACTGCAAAGGTAAACAATCCAATAAAACCAGCTGCTATACCTACTTCAATAAATCCAAAACCATTGTGGCTTTCCACAGAACCAGGCATAATCATTTGATATAAATCTACCCAGTGTCCACAAATAATAAGGATGGATACGGTTAGAAGTACATTTTCACTACGCTTATTGTCTCTGTCCATTAACAAGAACACCGGTACAAGGAAGTTTAATAGTAAGTTCAGGTAGAACCAAAACTTATAGTATTCAAGACGTTTGTAGAAGTAAACGGTCTCTTCCGGCATGTTCGCATAGTAGATCAGTAAGAACTGACAGAACCAGGTGTAAGTCCAGAAGATCGAGAAGCCAAAGATAAACTGTCCCAGGTTATGCAGGTGACTGTTGTTCACCCATGGCATGTAGCCTGATTTCTTCAGCAGAATTAAAACTACGGCGATGATTGCTAAGCAGGAAACCCACATCGAAGCGAAGTTATACCAACCGAACATGGTAGAGAACCAGTGTGCCTCAATAGACATGATGGTGTCAAAAGCAAAGATTGGTGTCGTGAAACCATAAAGTGCAAGGAAAACTACTGCGGACTTAAAGTTCTTGTTGTAGTAGTTCAAGCCACCCTCTAAATCCTCATTCACAGAGTTCTTAGCAAACATTACGGCAAAGAAGCTGTAAATGGCTAGGAAAACAATTTCACGGGCCATGAAGAACGGTATGTTCAAGAAGTCTGATTTACCAGCAATAAGTTTATCATAATGCTCAGAGCTTGGATCGGTAAGTCCTGGTGCATTCCAGTGGTGGTACAAGTTATGGGTGTATAGACCAGCACCAATGATCAGTACCAATACCACAGCAGCCAAAGGCAATGTTCTTGCCATTGCTTGCGGTACACGAAGAATCGAAGCCGACCATCCAGCCTGTGCAACGTATTGCAAGGCCAGGAAAAAAGCCCCCGACATGCAAACGAATGCAAAGTAGTAGCCCATTAATAACAGGTTTGCAAATGTCCTTTCATGAAGTTCATGATCGGAAAGACCATATCCAATTGCAGCCAATCCGATAACGATACCAATAATGCTTAACATTTTTGGTTTGCCCGTAAATTCGAACTGCTCAGTAAAATTATAATTATGAGTTCCCATTTATCTCTTGCTTTTCTATTATTTATTTTTGTTGTAATCTCTGAACCCACATCACCACTCTCCAACGCTCTTCAGGAGTTAATTGCGAGGCATGTGAACCCATGTTATTTAAACCATACATAATGGTATGGTAGATTTTACCTGCACTAAGGTCTTTCATCAGTCCACCTCTTGAAGATGCAGCATCACCGTGGTATGAAGGTACACCACTGTACTTTTCGATCTTCACCAGGTGACCTTTTCCATCACCTTCCTCACCATGGCAAGGGCCACAAAATACAGTGTAGTATTTTTTACCGGACAACAGGTTTTGGTCATTCGCTTCCAATGGATTAACAAGCTCGCGACCGGCAGCTTCATAACCTTCTTTGGTATTTGCGTATTCGTAACGTACAAAACCAATTGGCTCGGTGTTAGGTGGCGGCGTTTGTGCTGTCATGCCGTTTGCAAAGTTCTTGTTCGGCTTATCATAGTCAGGTGCCAGCGGATCATACATGTTTCTCGCAAACTCCAGGCCGGTGCTCCGCTTGTTATCACATGAAGAAAGTGATGCAACAAAAGCTAAGGCAAAAAACGCGGCGTAAACTATCTTATTTTTATTCATAGCTAACATACTTTCTTTCGTTATATTTTATCTCTAAAGCGCCTGCTTCTTTTAATAAATTATCTATTTTACTGTGTTCCGGATTCTGTGCAGCATCAATCGCAATGATAAATCTATCGTCCGTTGCTCTTAGGTCCATCACTCTAGGTGCTCTTCCCGGGAACATGTGTGAGGATGCATAGTAGGATCCAACCAAACCAAACGCACAAAACAGAATGGTTAACTCGAAAGTAATTGGAATAAAATCCGGCAATGCAAAGTGTGGCTTACCACCGATATTAATAGGCCAGTCAACTGCTGCAGCGTAATACACGAAAGACAGCATGGTGATGGTTCCGGTAATTCCGAAGAAGAATGCGGCGATATCCAGTCTTGATCTTTTCACACCAAGTTTGGCTTCAATACCGTGGATCGGCATAGGCGTATACACATCATGTATCTTTATGTTGTTCTCCTGCAACTTATCAATGCCATGCATCATTTCGTCAGGATCACCAAAACTGCCTAATATATATTTGATATTACCCATTGTTATAATTTTGCGTATTGTTCTTGATTAACACTATCAAACTTCTCTAAAGAGTCTACGTATTCTGCTACGTATTCCTTGCTAACATGACCTTCTTTGATCTGTTCCATTTTAGACTGCTCACTTGCTGTTTTCAGCAGTAATTTCACCTCTGCCATCGCAATTGAAGGCATAACCCTTAAGAACAACAGGAATAAGGTAAAGAATAAACCAATCGATCCAACGAATACCGCCACGTCAACCCATGTTGGGTAGAACATCGCCCAGCTAGACGGAAGGTAGTCACGGTGTAATGAAATCACGATGATCACAAAACGCTCGAACCACATACCGATGTTAACGATGATTGATAGTACCCATGACAATGGAATGTTTGTTCTAACCTTTTTGAACCACATTAACTGGGTCATCAGGATGTTACAGCCATACATCATACAAGCAGCCCACCAGTAAGGACCGGTAAACCTGGTCATAAAAGTATATTGTTCGTATTCTACTTGTGAGTAGTAAGCGATAAAGAACTCTGTTAAGTAAGCCACACCTACGATTGATCCGGTAACAAGGATAATCTTGTTCATCGACTCAATGTGGAACATGGTAATGTAGTTTTCTAAGCCCAATACTTTACGGGTGATCAACAATAGCGTTTGTACCATCGCAAATCCCGAGAAGATCGCACCCGCAACGAAGTATGGCGGGAAGATCGTGGTGTGCCATCCTGGAATCACGGATGTTGCAAAGTCCATGGATACAATCGTGTGTACAGAAAGTACAAGTGGCGTTGCAATACCTGCAAGGATCAGAGACACCGCCTCAAAACGCTGCCAAGTTTTTACGTTACCAGTCCATCCAAAAGAAAGGATAGAGTAGATTCTGCGTCTTACACCTACCGCACGGTCACGGATGGTTGCAATATCCGGAAGTAAACCAGTGTACCAGAATAATAATGATACAGAGAAGTAAGTCGAGATCGCGAACATATCCCATACCAGTGGTGAGTTAAAGTTAACCCATAGTGAACCGAACTGGTTTGGCAATGGAAGTACCCAGTATGCTAACCATGGTCTACCCATGTGTGACACAACGTAGGTTGCCGCACAGATAACCGCGAAGATCGTCATCGCCTCTGCCGAACGGTTAATGGAGTTCCTCCAGTTCTGGCGGAAAAGTAATAGTACCGCTGAGATCAGTGTACCGGCGTGACCAATACCAACCCACCAAACGAATCCGGTGATGTCCCATGCCCATCCTACTGTTTTGTTCAGACCCCAGGATCCGATACCATTCCAGAAGGTGTAACTTACAGCAAACACCCATAATAACGCGCCTAATGCTGAAATGATAAATCCTATCCACCATGCCTTGTTCGGCTTGTTCTCTACCGGTGTTAAAATATCGTCTGTGATCTTAGCAAACGTGATATCATTACCGGTGATTAATGGCTCTCTTAATATTGATTCCTTATGTCCTGACATAATTTATTTTCTTTAATATCAGCTTACGCTTGTATTGTTGTACCTGTATTTCTAATTTTTGTCATGTATCCTACTCCAGGCTGCGTGTTAATCTCTTCAAGCACATAGTAAACACGCTCACTGCGTAATGCTTTTGAAACTTCAGATTCTGGATCGTTGCCATCACCGAAAATGATCGCGTTTGCCGGACAAGCTTGCTGACATGCCATTTTGATGTCGCCATCTCTTAAAGCACGTTTCTCCAACTTCGCTTCTAATCTTCCGGTTTGGATTCTTTGAATACACATCGAACATTTCTCCATAACCCCTCTTGAACGAGCAGTTACATCTGGATTCAGAACCAACTGTGTAAACTCATTGTTCAGATAATTATCGAAACGTGAATCATTCCAGTAGTTAAACCAGTTGAAACGACGTACTTTATACGGACAGTTGTTCGCACAGTAACGGGTACCAACGCAACGGTTGTAAGCCATGTGGTTTAAACCATCTGAAGAGTGTACGGTAGCAAGTACCGGACAAACTGTCTCACATGGTGCGTGCTCACAGTGCTGACATAACATCACCTGGTGAACTACAGAAACATTGTCCAGGTTGTCAAGTTCCTCTACTTCATGTTCCTCAGTTACTTTTCTGTCACCATCATTTACCGTATAGTAACGGTCAATCCGGATCCAGTGCATCTCTCTGCGTTTTCTAACCTCATCACGACCAACAACAGGAATGTTGTTTTCTACGTTACAAGCAACGATACATGAACCGCAACCGGTACAAGCATTTAAGTCGATCGCCATAACCCAGTTGTGTCCAGGTCTTTCAAACGTATCCCACATATCGTAGGTCTTATGCTTCTCACCGTGGTTACCAGATCCTGCAGCAGGATTCTTAACGAATTCCTGGAAGGTTGCTTCACGGATGATGTTACGTCCCTCGAAAGAGTGGTGGGTTTGCGTTTGAGCAAGCTCATGTCTGCTACCAGTCTTCTCGGTGGTCACGTTTGCCGCATACTGACGGGTACCATTGTTGAACGAAAGGAAAGGATAAGCATTCTGACCCACCGCATTACCAGCAGCACCTGCTTTAGACCTACCGTAACCTAATGCGATAGAAGCAGTACCGATAGCCTGACCAGGCTGGATCAAAACAGGAAGCTCTACAGTATAACCGTTTGCAGCTTTAACAGAAACAACGTCAAATTCGTTGTAACCTAATTTCTCTGCAAACTTAGGTGCCATTGCAATGTAGTTATCCCAGGTTACTTTGGTAACTGAATCTGGTAACTCCTGCAGGTAGGCGTTATTAGCAAAACGACCATCACCAATTGCATTGTTCTCATAGATATGCAACTCGATGTCTTTTGCAAGTGCTTTGCTTGTATTTAAAACAGATGGTACTACAGAAGCAAGCGACATGTTGAAGGTGTATGTACCAGCTGGCTTTGGAACCGCTGCATACACTACGCCAGACTGTAACACATCGTTCCAGCTCTTACCAAATAAAGGCAGTACATTTTTCTCCCAGTTGTTACGAACATACTGGTAGTATTCTACAACAGGATTGTTAGACCAGATCAATAAGCTCTGCTCTGCCTGTCTTGAATTGAAGATCGGGTTAATGGTAGGCTGAACGATGGTATAGTATCCGTCGTAAACGCTTGCATCACCCCATGACTCCAGGTAGTTTTGATTGATTGCAATAACATCACAGAAAGCAGCAGTCTCATCAGCTCTGTCAGCGAAAGAAACTTTCAATGGAACTTTCTTCATGCCGTCAGCAAATGCCTTAGCATTGAAAGAATCGTAAGCAGGATTTGCGTTCAATACGAACACCGCACCAACTTCTCCTCTGTTTACTTCGTTAACGAATTCTGCATAAGCAGCATCGTTACCTGCATAGCGTCTGCAAGGTGTATCTAAATCGATGGTTGTACCATAACTTCCAATAGCGGAGTTGATAGCATTAACCAGAATTTGTGTTGAAACATCATTAGAACCACAAACAACCAGACCGCGGCCTTTCATTTGTGCAAGCTCCTTACCAGCTAACTTAATTGCTTTCTCCGCAGCAGTATTGTTTGGCAATACACCACCAGCAAGGTTATTTCCGGTAATCGCATTATATAAGGTAATCAAAGCAGGACCTTCTTCCGACAATTTAATTGGAAGACGTGTATCCGCGTTGGTACCAGTTAGGCTCATGCCAGCCTCAAACTGAATGTGGCGCGACATTTTACCTTTTGATAAGCTGGTGTTGTTCCTGTTGGATACATACTGTGAAGTAAATTCTTCACCGCTGATCCAGGTACCAAGGAAATCGGCACCGAAACTTACGATCAGATCCGCTTTATCAAAGTTATATTTTGGAAGAACAGCTTTACCAAAGCTATTCTCATTTGCCTTAATGATACCAGTATAAGAAACCGGATCATATTGGATGTGTGCAGTGTTCGGGTAGGTTTTGATGAAATCCGCGATCACCGCAAGTGTTGACGGGCTGTTTACGCTCGAAGAAACAATACGGATCTTTTTACCAGATGCCTGAACTTTTGAAAGTTCCGCCTTAACATAAGCATCAACTTTAGACCAGGTAGTTTCCTGGTTCTTCAGTACTGGTGCTTTTAATTTAGAGATGTCGTACAGATCCAACACAGATGCCTGCGCTTGTGGGTTGGTACCCTGGCTGTAAACACCAGCATTTGGATTTGGTTCAATCTTAATCGGACGACCTTCTCTGGTTTTCACCAATACACTCTGTCCGTTAAAACTAGATACATAATAGTTAGGTATTCCAGGAATTACATCTTCCGGCTTTACTAGGTACGGAATAGACTTGTGAATAGGCGCAGGCTGACAAGCAGCAAGCGTTACTGCACCAAGACCGAAACCAAGCGCCTTTAAAAAGTCGCGGCGCGGAGTTACCGTACTTAATCCTGCTTCATTTAAAACATCTTCTATTGGAAGGGGCTCAGCAAATTCGTTTTTGTTGCTTTCAACAAATTCGGGAGTGCTTTTAAACTCCTCTAAGCCTTTCCAGTATTTTTTATTGCTTTCCATTTAAGCTATATTACTGTTAATCGAACGTTCTTAACTAAACTCTATTAATAATGACATTTACCACACTCCAGACCACCAAGTGATGCTGGGGTAATTTTCTCGCCTTTTTTGATTTTCTCATGTGCTTCTATAATCTTAGTATAGTAGCCATTGTCCTTAACGTCCAGCTCGGCTTCCCTGTGGCAGTTAATACACCATTTCATCGTCAAAGGTGAATATTGATAAATTTCTTCCATGGTATCAACCGGACCGTGGCATGCAAAACATACTGGCTCATTTGGTTGTAAACCTTTTTCTTTACGGATCGCCTGCTCACCTACTACAACGTGTTGTGAGTGGTTGAAGTAAGCGAAATCTGGAAGATTGTGAACACGAACCCACTCAACCGGCTTCTCTTTAGATTTATCGTACGACATTTTATCTGCATCGTAACCTAGAGCATTATAGATCTTCTGAATTTCCGGAGAAATGTTTCCATCGTTGTTGTCTCTGCCCTGAACCGCTTTGTGACAGTTCATACATACGTTCAATGATGGAATGGTTGCATTCTTAGACTTGAATGCACCAGAGTGACAGTATTGACAGTCAATCTGGTTAACACCTGCGTGTAACTCGTGAGAGAACTTGATCGGCTGAACCGGTTGGTAACCCGTGTGAACACCTGTATTCCACATACCCATCCATCCGAATGTACTTAGCGTAGCTACTATACACAGGATAAAGAAGAAGATAAACTTCTTGTTTTTAAACAACTGACCGATACCTTGTAATAAAGGCACCTTTTCAGCTTCTACAATGACAACACCTTGTTTCTGTAGAATCAGGCGCTCAAGCATCTTGATTGCGCGGGCTAATACCACCAACACAACAATAGAGATCAAGATCACTGCGATCACCCCTGCAATAGAGAAGCTAGACACTTCCTGTTGTGCAGCAGCACCAGCAGCCTCACCCTCTTTCTTAGGCTCACCTGCTTTTACATAAGCAAGAATACTTTTAATCTGAACTTCAGTTAAAGTCGGGAATGCAGTCATCTCCGCATTTGGATTCCATTTCGAAGCTTCAACAGCTTCTTTATCTCCAGATGCAATTAATGCAGGCGCGTTGTTGATCCATTTGATTAAAAATGCTTCATCTTTTGAACCTACGATCGGCTGTAATGCAGGACCAACTAAATCACGATCTAAAGCGTGACATGAAGTACAACGCTCCTTAAAGATTGTCCTTCCCTCTGTAACATCTTGTGCTTTTGAACCAGAAACTATTAAAACAGATAGAGCCGTAAACATGAATGCGGACTTCCAAACTCTTCTAATGATCAATGAGATATTCCTCATAATGAGTATTTTAATGCTTTTAATTAAAACTGTATGATTGATCTTGATATTTAAACGAATGCCTAACTATCAAAACGTGAACAAAAGTAAAGTTTATTAGTATACCAATGACAAATTAATGACAGCATTTTCAATTTATAATCATTCTAAACTAGGCCATAAAATGCCTTTAAAGCACGAAAATCAGCAATTTTTTGTACTTGCTGATTTTCGCAACGCCTGAAAACCAGACGCTAGATTTTGATATTTTAAATTACTTTTTTAGTATCCATGCGAATATTAAAGGCACTACAATTGTCGCATCAGACTCCACAATAAACTTAGGTGTATTGATATCTAATTTACCCCAAGTGATCTTTTCATTCGGTACAGCACCGGAGTAAGAACCGTAAGATGTAGTCGAATCTGAGATCTGGCAGAAGTAACTCCAGAATGGAATATTCGGCATCTCCATATCCTGATATAACATTGGAACAACGCAGATCGGGAAATCGCCAGCGATACCGCCACCAACCTGGAAGAAGCCAATGCCCTTACCAGCACTGTTGTTGATATACCAGTCTGCAAGCCATCCCATATACTCGATACCGCTTTTCATGGTGCTGGCTTTTAACTCCCCTTTCATCACGTACGACGCGAAGATATTACCCATAGTAGAGTCTTCCCAGCCCGGTACTACGATCGGAAGGTTTTTCTCGGCAGCTGCAAGCATCCATGAATTTTTTGGATCAATTTCATAGTATTGTTCCAAATCACCACTCAACAGCATCTTGTACATAAATTCATGTGGAAAATAGCGCTCACCTGCATTGTCAGCATCTTTCCATATCTTATGTATGTGTTTCTGTAACCTACGGAAAGCTTCTTCTTCCGGAATACAGGTATCGGTAACACGGTTGTAATGGTTCTCTAAAAGATCCCATTCGTCCTGTGGACTAAGGTCTCTATAGTTTGGAACTCTTTTATAGTGTGAATGTGCAACAAGGTTCATGATGTCCTCTTCCAGGTTTGCACCTGTACAGGAAATAATGGCTACTTTATCCTGACGGATCATTTCAGCTAGTGAAATACCCAACTCAGCAGTACTCATTGCACCCGCTAGGGTGATCATCATTTTTCCACCTTCCTCTAAGTGCTGCTCATATCCTTTAGCAGCGTCCATCAAAGCGGCAGCATTAAAATGAAGATAATTGGTTTCTAAAAATTGTGATATAGGTCCTCTAGTTGTACTCATTCTTGGTCTTTTTATTAAAGTGCAAAAATAGACAAATATTTTTTAATAGTTAAGCCGGGCATATACCTGCTTTTCAATAATTTATACTTAGACTTTTAATTTGAAATCCTGACGAGCCTGCCCTTTCTTGAAAAACACCAGTCCAATCCAGAATAAGTCGACTGTAACTGTCACCTGCGGATGTGCCTTAATCTCTGCCCAGGCTTCTTTCATACCTGCACTCCAGTAAATGTCGTCGAAGATCAACATGGAGTTTTCGTGAACCTTGGGTAAACACCATTTGAAGTAATTCAAAGTTGCATCCTTGCGGTGGTTCCCATCAATATAAACAAAATCCAGCTCTTGCTGGGCATCCAGAATACCTGGAAGGATATGATCGAAGTTGCCAACCTCCAGTCTGATGTTTTTCAGCTGCAGTTCCTCGAAGTTCTTTCCAGCTACCGCAGCGGTTTGTGGGCAGCCTTCAATCGTAATCACTTTTGCCTTGGGAGCAGCTTTAGATAAATAGGAAGTCGTAATGCCAAGACAGGTGCCTAACTCAATGATCAGCTTGGGCTTGTTGAATTTTGCAAGTCTGAAAATGAGCTGTGCCAGCGCCGGACTCTTGAGGGCATTCTTCGCGATTTGTTTAACTTTTTTGGTCCGATCCTTGTTCAAATGAGATCCGGCACCAAGGTCTGTTACCTGAACCATGGAATCATCTTTCAATAGTCGTTTACGCTGTGCCTCGATGATATGATAATCTTCATACCGACGTTTATCATAAATAACTTCATCAGCAAGTTTATAAACAAATGGAGAATGTGTACCATGCCTGCTTTTGGCGCTGAGGCGGTGTAACAGATAGTCCTTAAAAAAAGTAAAAGCCATGGCCGCAAAAGTAGGGCAAACAATTCAAATAGCATACTATGAATAACAGTACAGAAATTTACGCCTTAGTGAAACTGCTTGACGATCCCGATCCTGAAATATTTGAACATGTAGAAAAACGCTTGGTAGAACATGGAAATGAAGTGATCGAGTACCTGGAGAATGTCTGGGAAACCGCACCGGATGCCACCCTGCAGCAGCGCATTGAAAATGTGGTGCATCAAATCCAGTTCAATACCGTTAGAGAAGATCTAAATCTCTGGTACCAGAGCGGCGCCTTCGACCTGCTTAAAGGTGCGCTCATTGTAAACCGCTACCAGTTTCCGGATCTGGATGAACAGAAAATAATCAATCAGATCGAGGAAATTAAAAGGGAGATCTGGCTGAACCTCCAATATGAAATGAGTTCTATTGAAAAGGTTAAACTCATCAACCACATATTCTATAATGTATATGGTTTCCGCGGAAACACCACGAATCATACTGATCCACAAAATTCCTACCTGAACCAGGTGCTGGAGAGTAAGAAAGGTAACCAGATCTCACTGGCACTGATTTACTCCACACTTGCCCAGAAACTGGACATACCTATATATGGTGTAAATCTGCCGCAGCATTTTATTCTAGGGTATCTGGATGAAAGCAAACGTGAGGAGCATGATTTTGGCGTATTGTTCTACATCAATGCTTTCAATAAAGGTGCAATATTTGGAAAACATGATGTTGACCAATTCCTTCGCCAGCTTCAGCTCGAGCCCCTGCCGGGTTTTTATGCACCTTGCAGCAACGTGGAAATTATCAGAAGAATCATCAGGAACCTGATCTCCTCTTATGAGAATCTGGGCGCTACAGAGAAAGTTGCCGAGTTGAAGGAACTACAGAACATCTTAAACAATACAGACCTGTAATTTTCATCATCTAATGCCCTGGTCAGATAGTAACATCAAATAAGCTGGTATTATTTGGAGCTGCTCGCTTTAGCAGCTAACTGAATAGCTTCTCTAATGCGCAGATAAGTTCCGCAACGACAAATGTTCCCGGCCATAGCATCGTTGATGTCTTGTTCTGAGGGGTTCTTGTTTTCCCTAAGCAGCACCGCGGCCGACATGATCTGTCCAGCCTGACAGTACCCGCATTGTGAGACATCCAATTCCAGCCAGGCCTTCTGCAGTGGGTGGTCGTTGGCTTCTGATAAACCTTCTATCGTTACGACTTTCTTGCCCTCAGCGCGGCTGGCTTTTGTAACGCATGAGCGAACAGCCTCACCATCCAGATGCACCACGCAGGCGCCACATTGGGCAACCCCACATCCGTATTTTGTGCCAACAAGACCAAGGTGATCCCGCAATACCCATAACAAAGGGGTATTTGGATCCAGGGCTAACTTGTAAGTTTTTTTATTGATATTTAAAGTGATCATGGTTGAAATGACAGTTGAAAATTGCTGAACTAAACGTTGATTTTAGATAAACCAAAGGGCTGCTGATAGTGGCGTTTGCCGGACGCCTTATAAAGTGCATTCGCTACGGCTCCAAACACCGGAGGAAAAGGTGGTTCACCAAGCCCAGTAGGATCTATATCATTTTGCACAAAGGAAACATCAATTGATTTCGGCACCTCATGCATTCTGATCAGGCGGTAACTGTGAAAGTTTTGTTCCTGAACCACACCTTCCTTATGTGTCAATCCACCATAAAGGCTGTTACCAATGCCATCTACCACTGCACCTTGAACCATGTTTATCGCCGCATCCGGATTAATTACAATGCCACAGTCCACCGCGCTGAAAACCCGCTCCACATAGGGATGGCCATCCTTTAACACCAGATCCACGACGTGTGCCGCATAGGAATTATGACAAAAGTAAGCGGCAACCCCACGACTATATGGTTTATCAGCTCGATTATCCCATCCGGATTTCTCCCGTACCAACTTCAGCACCCCGGCATACCGGTCTGCATCATATTCATTGTTCTTGCCTACCGGATTTTCTTTTGCTCTTTTTAACAGCTCCAACCTTAAATCGATCGGATCCTTACCCATTGCCTCTGCAAGCTCATCCAGAAAGCATTGTTCAGCCGCCGCGTTGAAATTAGATCTTGGCGCCCGGAATGCACCTATGGTAATGTTGGACGGTATTTCCCAGCTTTCTGCAAGGTAATTGTCGACCGCACCAGCAGGGAAGCGGTTAGCGTGAATGGCATGTTCAGGAATCCCACCACCTTTGACATGGAAAGCGATTAGATTCTTATTGGCGTCTAAGGCGGCCCGGTAAGTAGCAGTATACATCGGCCGGTAAATACCATATGTAGTATCATCCTCACGGCTGTAAATTAACTTTACCGGCGCTTTTGCTTTTCTGGAGATCAGCGCAGCTTCCACTAGGTAGTGTCCATAGGCCCTGCGGCCAAACCCTCCCCCCATTCTGGTCATCTGGATCTCGATTTTCTCGGGAGGAAGATTTAAAACTTTGGCCAGTGTAGGTTCGGTCCATCCCGGCGCTTGTAAAGGACCTACGAGCAGTGCCTTGTCCTCCGTCACATGGGCGAAGAAATTCATGGGCTCCATACAATTGTGCGCCAGGAACGGTGCATCATAAGTCCGCTCGATGATCTCTGCTGCATTCTTAAATGCTGTTTCCGGATCACCGTCTCTTCTCAACTGCCTAGCGGGCCGCTTTGCATATTCCCGCATTTTCTGCAGCTGCGTCGTTGTATGCTCAAGTTCTCCTGGAACAATAACCTCTCTTTTCCCGTCCCGGCCTGCCATGGTATTTTTAACATCTCCGACAGGCATCCATTCAACGACCAGTTTTTTACGGGCGTTCATAACCTCCCAGGTGGTTTTACCCACAACTACGATCAGGTCATTAAAGGTTCGCACATCGAAGCCACCCTGTTCAAAACCCTCTTCGTATACCTTTATGGTAAATACATCTTTTATGCCCGGCATTTTAAGTGCAGCTGTCGCATCATAGGATTTATGCGTCAGGCCAAATGCTGGCGGATGATGTATCATGGCAATCAGCATACCTTCATGCTGATAATCTAAGCCAAAAAGCGGCTTACCGCTGATGAGTTTTGTTCCTTCTACATTTTTCTGAGACTTCCTGACAACATTAAAATCTTTTACCTCTTTTAGCTTAACACCCTTAGGAGCCGGAATTTCAGAAGCTTTGGCTGCGAAATCTCCGTAGGTAGCTTGCTTACCGCTCTTATCATGATAAAGCATTCCGCTCTTTGTCGTAACTTCTTCTACTGGTACTTTCCAGGCTTCTGCCGCAGCAAGCATGAGCATTTGACGTGCTGCTGCCCCCGCTTCCCTAAGCGGCTTCCAGTACATCCGCATGGAATTACTGCCGCCAGTAAACTGCGGACCCAATTTGACATTGTCATGCGGGCCCATCTCCACAACTACTTTCTTCCAGTCCAGGTCCAGCTCTTCAGCTACAATCATGGGGAGTGAAGTCATCACATTTTGTCCGAACTCTGGATTTGGACAGAGGATCGTGACTACGTTCTTAGGACTGATCTTAACGTAACCGTTGATTTCAGTCCATTGTTCCGCAACTTGCCCGGCTTCATGATGTGGAAGTGCGAATTTGGCAAGGCCGCTGAAATGGATCAATAGCCCGCCGCCTGCTAAGAGTGACGTTTTCAAAAATGTACGCCTGCTATTATTTGTTTTAAGGTTTTCCATTTAGAATGTCTTAACGATGCTTTAAATGATTATTTCTCCTGCGGCGCAAATGCACCAGTGCTTAGCCAGGTGGTCCAGGCCTTCTTAAATTCAGCGTGGCTCAAGGGCGGAAGAGTACGGCCCTCGCCCATGTTCCAGCCCGCCAGTACCAGGTCGTCATCAGCATGCTCAATGAGTTTTTTAATGTCCTTATGCCCATTCTGCTCGGGATCGACCAACTGTTTAGCAAGCTCATAAGGTGATCTGCCTTCAAAAACCATTTTCATATCTGCCGGTGGTAAATGCCAATCCGGATTTCCAGGAGGCGTATGCAGGCCAGGCGTGTTGGTTGGCTGATGACAGTTCATGCACTTCATCGCATACACACCTTTCCCATCAGCCCCCCTTTTCGGCAGCATCGCATGAAGGTGACTGTCATCACCCTGCAACGGTACGTCACCCGCAGGATGGCAATTCATGCAACGTGGACTCATCAGTACAGCATAGACCTTTTCAAAGGCCTTAACTGAAGCAACACTGTCTTTTACCACCACAGGCTTGCCTTGCAGAACCTGTTTTTTGTTCCCAATTGCTGATCCAAAGGCCATAAAGCCCACGATTAGCAATAGCACGGCCATGACCAGAATTGACCTTAATGTGCCTTTATGCTTGCGTTTGTTAAGTTGTTTTGCAATCATACTTTTATTATTGTTGTTCAATATACATAATATCCCATGTTTGCACTTGCAGCCTACTTACCCGCTTGCAGCTTAACCGGTCTGGCGAGCCTCGAAAACGTGAGCGAACCCATTTTCCATTTTCCATTTTCCATTTTCCTGAATGTACACCTCTGTAACCATGAAAGGATTGATGACCTCATTGCCACCCACGACGGCGATCAGATCTATGTCGTTCAAAAGGATCGCGGTATTACCAATCATCTTAACCGAAGCAGTATAGAGCTCAGCTTTTTTGTAATGAATATTTCCTGACTTAATGACATCCAGCTCTCTTTCGGTTCCCCAGCTGCCACCCATATGTACAAACATGGCCTTGGAATGGAACAATAAACCTAGCGAATCCACATTCTTGTCAGCCATCCATTGCCATTTCTTTTTTGAAAGATCCAGCAGTACTTGTTCCGTCCTGGTTGGAGCGGCTTGATTGCCCGCAGGCGCCTGTGCGCTAGAGGTATAAACACCGCCAATGAGAATCAACAGTGTAAAAAAAACATTTTTCATAAGATTATATTGGTTAATGAAGGTTGCTTGTTAATTGAGAATCCGGTATTCATTCGGTGTGTGCCCTACTCGTTTTTTAAAAAGCCGGATGAAATGCTGCGGATATCTAAACCCAAGTTCATAAGCAATCTCACTTACCGAGCGGTCACGTTCAAAAATCTTATCCTTGGCAACATCAATAATTTTTTCCTGTATAAATTCCTGCGCGGTTTTTCCCGTTTCCTTTTTAATAAGGTCTCCAAAATAGTTGGCTGAAAAATGAAGCTGCTCTGCACAATACGCTACAGACGGCAGTCCAATGGAATAAGGTTTTTCTGATTTAAAGTATCCGTTTAACAATTCCTCAAAATTTTCAAGAACACCTTTGTTGGCTGTTTCTCTTGTAATAAACTGACGATCATAAAATCGATCGCAGTAGTTAAGCAACAACTCAACTGTAGAAGCAACTAGCTTTTTACTGTGTTTATCTATCGACTGCTCAAGTTCGCTTTTAACTTTCTGGAATAAATCTAGTATCAACTGCCGCTCCTTAGAGGAAAGGTGCAAAGCCTCATTGGTGTGGTAACTGAAGAAATGGTAATCGCCAAGCGCTTTCGTCAGTGAAGTTCCCCGGATCAGATCTGGATGGAATACCAGACCATGGCCCATAGGCTGGTATACGTCTACTTTATTCTCAACATCTATCGTTTGTCCAGGTGAAACAAAAACCAATGTGCCTTCCTGATAGTCGTAATTGTGACGACCATACTTTAAGTCACCACATTTTACATCCTTTAAGAAGATACAATAGAGATCGAAGTTCATCTTAGAACCAGTTCTTTTATTAGCCTTTGAAAAGTCAATAACACTCACCAGTGGGTGCAGTGTTTCATGGTTGTTAAAGCTATTATATTCACTGATTGTCTTAAAGTTATATTCTTTTTCCATGACTGATTTGTCTGTCTATACAAACATAGAAAATTCAACGAGGTTGTTACTAGAGCAGAATTGCGATCAGTAAAAATGGTAGTAAAAGCAGGAATTTATATACCATTCCCGCTCATTACCAAGGGGATATTTGTAGAAGGTAATTAATTAAACCGGATGAGGAATGGAATCAGTTAAATTAAACAACGGCATTGAGATGCCCATTTTGGGTTTTGGAGTCTTCCAGGTCACAGATCTCGCGGAGTGTGAGCGCAGTGTATTGCAGGCTATTGGAAGCGGATACCGCCTTATTGATACGGCTGCTTCCTATACAAATGAAGTGGCGGTGGGAAGGGCAATAAAGCAAAGTGGGGTGCCAAGATCGGAACTCTTTATCACCACTAAACTTTGGATACAAGCTGACGGATATAATGGGACCATGAAAGCCTTTGAAAACGCTCTGAAGAAGCTGCAGCTTGACTATATGGATCTTTACCTGATCCATCAGCCTTTTGGTGATGTTTATGGAGAATGGCGGGCAATGGAAGATTTATATAAAGCAGGAAAGATCAGAGCTATAGGCGTAAGTAATTTCCATCCGGATCGGCTGATCGACCTGATGCTGCACAACGAGGTCGTACCTGCAGTTAACCAGATTGAAACCCATCCCTTTCATCAACAGATTTCTGCCCAGCAGTTCTTGCAAGAACATAATGTTCAAATAGAATCCTGGGGACCGTTCGCGGAAGGTAAGAATAACATCTTCCATAATGAAGTACTTGGAGCTATCGCAGCCAAGCATCATAAAACGATTGCTCAGGTGGTGCTCCGCTGGCTCACCCAGCGCGGCGTGGTTGCCATTCCCAAATCTGTTCGAAAAGAAAGAATGGAAGAGAACTTTAACATCTTTGATTTCCAGCTCAGTAACGAGGAAATGGAAACCATTAAAGCCTTAGATACCAATACCAGCAGCTTTTTTGACCACCGCGATCCTGCAATGGTAAAGTGGTTGGGCGAAAGAAAACTGGATCAATAAACATTTAGAAACAAAAAAATGGAAAAAAGAATATTAGGTAAAACTGGGCTGGAAGTATCCGCACTTGGACTGGGCTGCATGGGCATGAGTTTCGGGTACGGACCGGCAGCAGATAAAAAAACAGCTATCGATTTAATTAGAACAGCCTTTGAGCGCGGCGTCACTTTCTTCGATACAGCCGAGGTTTATGGCCCTTATACTAATGAGGAGTTGCTGGGCGAGGCACTTTACCCATTTCGCAATGAGGTCATAATAGCGACCAAGTTTGGCTTCAAAAACGCAAAGACCAGTGAAGGACTTGACAGCCGCCCGCAAACCATCAGGGCAGTTGCTGAAGCTTCACTTAAAAGGTTGCGAACTGATCGCATTGACCTGTTCTACCAACACCGGGTGGATCCCAATGTGCCAATAGAAGATGTCGCTGGGACGGTTAAAGATCTAATCCAGGAAGGCAAGGTACAGCATTTTGGACTTTCCGAGGCAGGCGTTCAGTCCATCCGAAAAGCACATGCTGTACAACCGGTTACGGCTTTGCAAAGTGAATACTCGCTTTGGTGGCGTGAACCTGAAAGGGAAATATTACCTCTTCTAGAAGAACTTGAAATCGGCTTTGTGCCATTCAGCCCGCTTGGTAAGGGCTTTCTCACCGGCAAAATCGATGAAAACACCAAATTCCACGAGCATGATTTTCGAAATACGGTACCACGATTTGCGGAAGAGAACCGGAAAGCTAACCAGGTGCTGGTGGACCTGCTAAATACAATCGCTGAAAAGCACGAGGCGACGAATGCCCAGATAGCGCTTGCCTGGCTGTTGGCGCGAAAACCATATATTGTTCCCATACCAGGAACCACTAAATTACATCGCCTGGAAGAAAATATCGCTGCTGCCCATGTTCAACTATCGACACAGGATCTAAATGAAATTGAAGCCGCCGTATCTCAGATTGAAATACAAGGCCATCGATATTCGCAGCAAAATCAAAAGATGATTGGCAAATAACGCTATGACTGATGAAGAAAATTATGGAAAGAAGAAAAGCTATTTTAGCGCTAAGCATCGTTTTATCACTTTCTTCAGCATGCAAGGTTTTCAAACCCCATGCTGAAGAAAGTGCCTTGATAATCAAGACGCAGGGCAGCTTTGCTATTGGTGGAACTCAGAAAAAAGAACCTGGAAAGTTCAACCTGAATGATGCCCTTAAACCTGCTGGACAAACCTATCATGGTGATCATGCTTATGTCTTTTACCAAATACCGGTTCGTCCAAAAAAGTATCCAATGATCTTTTTACATGGCGCCGGACAGTCCAGGAAAACCTGGGAAACTACACCGGATGGTCGCGATGGTTTCCAGAATATTTTTCTAAGAAAAGGTTTTGGCGTTTACCTGCTTGATCAACCACGACGTGGTGCTGCAGGACGGAGTATGATTGCAGCAAACCTGGCGCCGGTTGCAGATGAACAATTTTGGTTTACCCAATTTAGAATAGGTAACTACCCGGAATATTTCCCCGGCGTGCAATTTCCTGAAGACACTGCGGCATTAGAACAGTTCTACAGGCAAATGACCCCAAATACCGGTCCGTTCGATGCCAATGTGATTTCGGATGCGATCTCGAACCTGCTTGAAAAAATTGGAGGGGGTATTTTAGTAACACATTCCCAGGGAGGCGGTCCGGGCTGGAGCACAGCAATTAAAAACGACAAGGTAAAAGCTATTGTCGCCTATGAGCCCTACAGTGGCTTTGTCTTCCCTAAAGGTGAACTCCCCAAACCCATAAAATCAAGTGGATTGTTTGGAGCCCTGAATGGCACTGAAATCCCCTTGTCTGATTTTATGAAGTTGACGAAATTGCCCATTGTCATTTACTACGGCGATAACATTGCAAAAGAACCAACCACAGTATGGAACAAAGATCACTGGCGGTCAGGACTTGAAATGGCAAAAATCTGGGCGGCAACCATCATTCAACATGGAGGTGATGCAAAAGTAGAGCACTTGCCTGAGGCTGGAATCAATGGTAACACCCACTTTCCATTTTCAGATCTGAATAATGTCCAGATCGCTGATTTGCTGTCGGGCTGGTTAGAAGAAAAAGGCCTTGATCAGTAACATTGGTTACCATCTCCGTAATCTATCTACAGTAAACGCCTCAATTCACATGATATTTGTGATTAACGAGGAGATTATGAAAACATTAGTCAAATTCAGCACACTGTTGATAACCATCATGTGTATAGGCTGTGGTTGTTTAAAGGCACAGCCTTCAGTGCTGATTGTTTATCTATCAAGGACAAACAACACCAAGGCAATTGCAGAGATGATTCAAAAGCAGATTGGCGGAAAGTTGGTGTCTTTAGAATTAGAAAAGCCATATCCGAAGAACTACAGGGCAATTGTGGACCAAGTAGCAAAAGAAAACAGTACGGGCTACTTACCGGCACTCAAGACTAAAATCGACGATATTACACAGTACGACATCATCTTTGTAGGCTTTCCGACTTGGGGCATGCAATTACCGCCCCCGATAAAAACTTTTCTGAGCAGCTACAATCTAAAAGGAAAAACGATTATCCCATTCAACACCAATGGAGGCTATGGCATCGGGAGCACTTTTCAAACCGTAGAAGCGCTGGCACCAGACAGCAAAATCCTGGAGGGTTTCTCCATCAAGGGGGGAATAGAGCGTGACGGGATTCTTTTTGTGATGAAAGGCGAGAAGGAAAAACAGGCAAACTTACAGGTGCGAAACTGGCTGAAAAAAATTGGAATTAAAAAATAGTTCAAGCATATGAAAAGGTTTAACATGCAGGCAATCTGCATAATTCTGGTACTTACCATTTCGCTCTTTTCGAAAGTCAAGGCCCAGGCTCCGCAAAAAGAAAATTCGCTGACTGCAAAACAGCAAAGCCTGATCGCCATTTCTGCGCAAACTGCTAAAGGCGACCTAACGGCCTTGAAAGAAAATTTAAATACCGGGTTGGACGGCGGACTGACGGTAAACGAAATCAAAGAAGCCATATTGCATAGTTATGCTTATTGTGGGTTTCCACGAAGCATTCGTGGCTTGCAAACCTTAATGACAGTTTTAGACGAACGTAAATCCAAGGGCATCAATGATGTCCCGGGTGCTGAAGCATCAGCAATTACGCCCGAAGGAAACAAGTTTGATCGCGGTAAAGCGATATTAGAAAAGCTAACCGGTGTAAAAGAAAGCGGACCTAAAAAGGGCTATGCAGCTTTTGCACCAACCATGGAGGTCTTCCTTAAAGAACATCTGTTTGCAGACATTTTTGAACGGGATGTGCTCAGCTATAAAGACCGTGAACTGGTGACGATATCTGTGATCAGCAGTATCGGGGCTGCTGAACCGATGCTACGCTCCCACTTAAATATATGCCTTAATCTTGGTCTAACAGCTAGCCAATTACAACAATTTATAGAGGTCGTCAAGCCCATTATTGGTAAAGAAAAGACGCTGGCTGCGAAAAACGAGTTAAACGAAGTCCTGAAAAACAAAAACAAAAACTGATATCTGAATGAAAAGAATAGGCACGATCCTAGCAATGGCATTATTCATTGTAAACTGGACATCAATTCCTGTCAAGTCTCAACAACGACATAAACAGAATCCTTATACATTGGTATATGAAGGAGCAATTACTAAAAACGAAAATGGAAAGGTGAATATTCACCCGGTTAAGTACAAGCTTAACGGAATCGAAATCGTTGCCAACGTCTACACTCCTGCAAACTATACGGCTGAAGGTAAACATTCAGCCATTATCATCGCACACCCGAATGGCGGGATTAAAGAGCAGACTGCAGGCCTGTACGCTCAACGTTTAGCTGAAGCTGGCTATGTAACTATAGCTGCCGATGCGGCTTACCAGGGTGGGAGTGGCGGAGAACCACGTCATACGGACAAACCGGCAAATCGGGTCGAAGATATACATGGTATGGCTGACTACATCAGTCGGTTTCCGGGTGTTGAACCCAGCAAATTAGGCGTTCTAGGAATTTGTGGTGGTGGTGGGTACACTTTGAAAGCCGCACAGGGTGACAAACGATTAAAAGCGGTCGCTACTTTAAGCATGTTTAATTCTGGCGAGGTAAGGCGAAATGGATTTCAGCATACTCAGGTAGCTACTATTCAGGAACGTCTACAAAAAGCAACCGATGCTCGCAATCAGGAAGCTGCAGGTGGCAAAATTCAATATGCTGGCGTTGCAAGTATCACAGATGAAGAAATCGCAAAAACCTCAACTGATCTTTATCGTGAGGGATATGAATACTACTATCGCAGCCATGCGCACCCGAATTCAACCTTTTTATACACCATGAGTAGTATGCTTGATCTGATGACCTGGGATGCCACCAGCAACATGGAATTGATCAATCAACCGTTGCTCATGATTGCAGGCAGCAATGCGGATACAAAGTATATGACAGATACAGCTTTTAACAAAGCAATCAATGCCAAAAACAAGGAATTTTTTGTTATTAATGGAGCAACTCACATTCAAACCTACTGGAAACCCGAATATGTAACTCAGGCAGTAAGCAAACTCACTAATTTCTATAAAATCAACCTTTAATGTCAAACTAATGAGATATAAGATCAAATACTTTCTACCAATTGTAGCCGCCACCATCATGGCTTGTACCCAAGATCAAAAATTGGCAGACACAGCAGCACCTATTTTCCCTAAAGGTGATAAAAATACGAATGATAATTTTGTAGGTGAGGTCTGGGTGAAATCGCTTGTGGATGCAGACAGCTTAAATGAAACGGCAGTAGGAAATGTCACATTCGCTCCCGGTGCAAGAAGCAAATGGCATACGCACCCGGCTGGTCAGATTATATTGGCTACCGCTGGGATTGGCTATTACCAGGAAAAGGGAAAGTCAAAAATGATCTTACGCAAGGGCGATGTGGTTAAATGCCCGCCTAACTTGGCCCATTGGCACGGTGCAAGTGCAGATAGCGCATTTGTTCAGCTTGCCGTTACAGGTCGAGAAAAAGGTCCTACAGTTTGGCTGGAAGCCGTACCTGACAGTGTATATCTTGCTAACTTCTAAACCCATATTCAAATCAATATTCGTATGAAAACATCAATTCTAGTCCTCTTTCTATTCTTCATGAATGTACACGGTTCTTTCGCGCAAAGCTCTACCAACAATACGGAGCAGCAGATTAAGGAACTATCAAAAAGCAAGTGGCAGTGGATGGCCGACAAAAACGTCGAGAAACTTGCTGCATTGTTTCACGATAAATCCAAGTTTGTACATATGAGTGGAACCTGGAAAAAAGACGAGGAACTCAATATTATTAAATCAGGGAGCATCTGGTACAAGAAGGCTGATGTTCATGATGTTGCTGTGGAGGTAATAGACAGTAACACTGCGATTGTCTGGAACAGGATTACCTTAACGGCTAATGTTCGTGGCAACGACGCTTTAAATGAATTCACCGTTACTGAGGTCTACAAAAAGGAAAATAGTGATTGGAAGCTTTTAGCATTGACCTTTAGCAGTGTACGAGACACCCATGTAATCAAGCATTAATATTGTAAAATAGTTTTGTGCTTCTGCATGAGGCTATCTTACAATATATTTCAGTTTAAAATTCCATCAGATATGCCTTTAGAAATTCATTAAGATCCCCATCCAATACACCTTGTGCATTTGAAGTCTCGTAATTGGTACGAAGGTCCTTCACCAGTTTATAAGGGTGCAGCACATAGTTGCGGATCTGCGATCCCCATTCAATTTTCTTCTTGGATCCCTCGATCAACGCAGTCGCTTCCATACGTTTCCGCATTTCCGCTTCATAAAGCTGGGATTTCAGTAAGCGCATTGCATTTTCCTTATTCTGCAGCTGTGAACGGGATTCCTGGTTTTTGATCACGATACCCGAAGGTTTGTGGTACAAACGAACCGCCGTTTCCACCTTGTTCACGTTCTGTCCACCAGCACCACCGGAGCGAAAAGTTTCAAACTCTACATCCGAATCTTTAACATCAATCTCAATGGAATCATCCACGAGCGGATACACGTACACCGAGGCAAAAGAAGTATGCCTACGGGCATTGGAATCAAATGGAGAGATCCGCACTAAGCGGTGCACACCGTTTTCACCCTTGAGATAACCATAGGAGAATTCGCCGGCAAACTGAAGGGTTACAGACTTGATGCCTGCCACCTCCCCTTCCTGGGAATCCTGCTCGGTGACCTTATAACCATTCTTCTCCCCCCACATGATGTACATACGCATCAGCATGGCGGCCCAGTCGCAACTTTCGGTACCTCCTGCGCCTGCCGTAATCTGCATTACCGCATGCAGCTGATCTTCCTTACTGCTGAGCATATTTTTCAGCTCCAGGTCCTCGATCGCTGCAAGGCATTTCTCGTACTGTTCCTGCATTTCTTCTGCACTGGCATCACCAGCAAGCATAAACTCGAAAAGCACTTCGGTATCTTCAAGCATGGCATTCACCTGCTGCCAGGCGTCCGTCCACACTTTCATACTATTCAATGAAGCAAGATGCTTCTCAGCCTTCTTAGGATCATCCCAAAAATCTGGCGCCAGCGTGAGCTGCTGCGCGATATAAATATCTTCTAGTCGGTTTTCGACGTCAAAGATGCCTCCTCAGCGACGCTACTCTGTCCCTTAAATCCTGTATTTGTTCTTTTGTCATAATCTCAAAGTTAAAATAATTCTAAGAATACCTGCATTCGGGCTTGTTTGAAGGTTTATTACTGCTTTATTAGTTTTTAAGCTCAGCCCGGTAATAGCGCTTTCTAAAATAAAATGCCAGGTTCACCAGCGCAATCAAGGCGGGCACTTCAACAAGTGGCCCGATCACGCCGGCAAAGGCCTGCCCCGAGTTGATCCCGAATACCCCGATGGCCACTGCAATTGCCAGCTCAAAGTTATTTCCAGTAGCTGTAAACGCGATAGATGTGCTCCTGGAGTAATCTGCACCAAAATAGCGCCCTGCGAAAAAGCTTAAAACAAACATGAGCGAGAAATAAATAACCAGTGGAATGGCAATTCGCAGCACATCCAGTGGGATCTGAACAATCAGCTCACCCTTTAGGCTAAACATGATCAGAATGGTAAATAACAAGGCAATCAGGGTAATGGGCGATATCAAAGGCACGAACCTGTTCTGAAACCATGCCTCCCCCTTCCACGCGATCAAGCCGTAACGACTGATGATACCCAAGGCAAAAGGTATTCCCAGGTAAATTCCCACGCTTTTTGCGATTTCAGCAATGGTAACATTCACTTCGAGACCTTCGACTCCAAAATACGGCGGCAAAACGGTAATGAACAGGTAAGCAAAAACACTGTACAAGAACACCTGGAAGATGCTGTTTAAGGCGATCAAACCTGCAGCGTATTCCCGGTTACCTTCTGCAAGTTCATTCCACACCACCACCATCGCGATACAACGCGCTAATCCAATCAAAATCAACCCGACCATATATTCAGGGTATTCCTTTAAAAAAACGACCGCCAGGAAGAACATGAGGATTGGACCAACAACCCAGTTCAGCAGCAGCGAAACGCTAAGTACTTTGGTATCTTTGAATACCTCGCCCATCTTCTCGTACTTCACTTTTGCCAACGGTGGATACATCATCAAAATTAAACCGATCGCAAGCGGAATATTCGTGGTGCCACTGGAGAAAGCATTGATGAAGCTGGAGGAGGATGGCAGGAAGTAGCCAATACTTATACCGATTGCCATGGCAAGGAAGATCCATAAGGTAAGGTAACGATCTAAAAAGCCCAACCTTTTTCTTTCCGCAGCTGGTGCACAATTATTTGCAGACATAATTTAGATATGCTTTTCGATAAACGCTTTTGAATATTGTTTGATCATATCGCGGACGGTCTGGAATTGTTCCATGATCTCCTCGGCAGTGCCAGTCGCTTTTGCAGGATCGGGAAAGTTATAATGAAACTTTTCTGCACCAGAAGGAAAGAAGGGACATACCTCCCGGGCATGGTCACAGACTGTGATCACGTAGTCAAAGTTCATATCCTGGTATTCGTTAATATGATTTGAAGTATGTTTTGAGATATCTATGCCATCAGCTTTCATTGTTTCCACGGCTTTGGGATTAACACCATGTGTTTCAACGCCGGCACTGTAAACTTCAGCTTTTCCACCTGCAAAATGCCGGAGATATCCTTCGGCTAGCTGACTTCTGCAGCTGTTGCCAGTACATAACACTAATATTTTCTTCATTATTTTTAATCTTTTATGTTGTGCCTACAAGTTTACTTCGCCGTTCCATCAAAATCGTGTCGCGCCAGACACCATCCAGTTTACCAATTTTCTCCCGATAACCAACTTTCTGAAACCAAGCTTTTCGTGCAGGGCAATGTCCTCGATCCCATTCTTCCCAGGTCGGCGCCTGGGTTTGGAATGTTGCAGACCTTGTGGCAATGCACTGGAAATAAGCAACTTTTAGCAACAGCCGCCACCTGGGGTACATACGGAACCAGAAGCTGCAAGATTCTGCATCTGCAGTTTAGGTTTCACTTCCGGAACGCCACACTGCTCTTTTGCGAGACAAGCAGTTTTCTTCGCAACAAGCAGGAAGTCTTTTCCGTCAAAACCGAGGTCATATTTTCCAATGGTTTGCGACTGGTACTCCACCTCAATCTCCAGATCTTCCATACCAAGTACCTTTTCCGATAATGCGATGATCCCAAGAAGTTTGCCCGCTTTTAGCCGGTGTTCATAGTCGTCTGCATCCCAAAGCTGAAAGTTGGCCACCTTCTCGTGTCTTACAACACCACCGCAGTCGATGAAATCTTTAGTAATTATACCCACTTCCGTAACGTGGAAATGCTCTGGTACCATAGTACCGTCTTCCAGTCTGAAATTCACACTTTCTGCGTTTGCCAAATGCTGTTTGATTTCTGATAGTTTCATAGTAAATCTATTTTAAGGTTATACTTAATAAATGTCGATAAGATCATTCTTGATGCTTCAATCAGAAATGATTATCCATTGTAATTTTACGATAGATGCTGACAAAAAATTTTAACAGCAGCTTACCGGTCCTTTATACGACTTCAAAAAGCCTCCAATTTGTGTTTCCATCAATTTCCAGGTTTCCGGATTGATGCAATAACACACACTCACCCCTTCAATTGTGCCCTGGATGATTCCTGCGTTCTTCAATTCTTTTAAATGCTGAGAAATTGTAGCCTGCGCCAATCCGAGTTCATCCACCAGATCACCGCAAATACAGGTATTCGATGCCATAATTCGCTGCAAAATTGCAATCCGCGCGGGGTGTGCCATTGCTTTTAACAGCTGTGCCAGCTGATTCTGTTCGGCAGTGAATATCTCCGTTTTTGTAAGTCCCATGCGTATTTTTGTATTACATTGTAATATTACGATTAAAGCTCATCAATCGCAAATGCAAATATGATTTCCTGCAACGGAAATACCTGATCTTCTAGCTGCAGCTTGGGAGGTATGTTTTTATACTTTCTTACTGGAGATAATGATACCGGTTGCCCAAGCCAGCTTAACCATGTTCAAGTCGGCTCTGGACTCCAGTACTTCGACAAGCTCCAGTGCCTTTTCATGGTGTCCGTCCGGCCAATTTGCCTGTGGCAGCATATCGTCTATAATATACAGTCCGCCAGGCTTAAGCATGTCAAGTACTTCTGCCAGCATCAAATATTTCCCGTGCCAGGTATCAGCAAATATAAAATCGAACTTCAATTTTCTGTTTTCCGCTATCCACTCACCTGCATCTTGCTGAACCAAGCTTAATCTTGAATCAACCAGATATTGCCTGGCAATATTCAGGAAGGTAGGATCATTATCAATTGATGTTAGTGTGGATTTATCATCCATACCATTTAGAATCCAGGCGGCGGAAAGTCCGGTACCGGTGCCAAGCTCCAGCATTGCTCCTGAAGGTTTAGTGCCTGCGAGCATGCTCAAGAGCGCCCCCGTCTTAGCCTCAGAAGGCATGGTAAAACCTGCATCATTCGTGGCTTGGTCGATAGCCGCAAATTGGCCTGGGAAATTCTTAATTATTTCGTCAGTCATGATCGTACTTTCTTGACGATCAAGATAAAACAAAACATCATAAGTTCTCAATTTCGTTGTCTTGCTAAACCACTAATTTAAACAGCGCGGCAACGACGTTCCTATAGATAGATCTTCCTTGAAAATCTGTTAACTTTATTCGAACATTAACAGAAAAAGCCAGGTTTATGAAAATCGCAGTCGCTTCTCCCCCAATCATTAAAGGTTTACAGGATGGTTTATACTGGCTGCAACAGCTGGTTGAAGATGCTGCAGCGCAGCAGGCTGAGATCATCTGTTTTCCAGAATCGTATCTTCCAGGTTACCCTGGCATGCCATACACGCAGGAAGATCGAACTGCAGAAAGTCTCCAATCGGCGTTACGGGAAGTATGCAGGATTGCGGCAGCCAATCATATTGCGATTGTCGTTCCCATGGACTGGCATCTTCCAGCTGGCTTATATAACCTTGCCCATGTGGTTTCCGCAACTGGGGAGGTCCTCGGCTATCAAACTAAAAACCAGCTGGACCCCTCAGAAGACAACATCTGGATTCCCGGAACCGAACGAAACCTCTTCGAAGTAAACGGACTAAAGTTCGGCATAACGATCTGCCATGAAGGCTTCCGGTACCCGGAGTCGGTACGCTGGGCGGCGCAGCAAGGTGCCCAGATGGTCTTTCATCCGCATTTCGCGGGGAGCGATACGCAAGGGCCAAGCTTGACAGAATGGGGGCACAAAGACAATCCTTACTACGAGAAGGCAATGATGATGCGCGCCTTGGAGAATACCATCTACTTCGCCAGCTCGAACTATGCTTCTAAATACCCCGAATCCGGCAGCGCTATCATAGCGCCTGAGGGAACCTGCATTGCACATGAAGTTTATGGTCGTACAGGTGTGATCGTAGCAGACATTGATCTCCAGGCAGCGACGGGATTGCTGGCAAAACGGTTTAAAAACAATTTATATGCTTGATTAAGCAAAAGCGATCGTCAAAAACAGAGATTCGTCTTACCAAAACGCTAACCTGTGATTCGATTTCTTAGCTATCCAGGTCTTTCGAATGGCCGAAAAGCCCTTTGTTGCCAAATATTATTTTTACAAACTAACACATCAGGGCTTTTAAAAAATAATATTTGGAATCGTGAATTTTAAAACTATATTTGCCTAGTGATTTAGTAGACTTTATTATGTATTCAACACATGCCACAGAAAAGGATATGATCCTTGCGAAAAAAGTCCAGTTGTTAGCCATTTCTTTCGAACCACAAGTTTGTGCTACCAATGCCTTTTTCCGAATGTGTATGTGCATGTGTTAATCTTCCGATAAGCGGCCAAGCCTGGCCTCCAACAACAACATTTCTTCCTGCCGATTAACTGCGCTGCAAAGCACAGCAGGAATTCTATTGCCTTAAAAATCAACCTAAACAACCATGAAATCTTTGTTTCCAAAAGGTTTCTGCGTAACCCTACTTGCCCTTTGGGTACAGTTGGGTACTGCGCAGGTAAACCCAGCCACCATCAAATCCAGGCTCCAGGGGATCGTCCTTGATGCCAAAACCAAACAACCTCTTGCAGGTGCCGTGCTCAAGATCAAGGGTACTACCCATGCCGTATCTGCGGATCAGGATGGCAAGTTCACTTTTTCCACCGGCCAGGCTTTCCCTTACACCCTGCAAGTCAGCTATACCGGATACCTCCAGAAAGAAACTGTTGTAGACGGTACGCCGGTAACCATCCTCCTGGAAGAAAACCAGGTTCAGCTGAACGATATCGTCGTTACTGGTTACAGCACGCAACAGCGAAAGTACATCGCTGGTTCCATCTCCAGCGTCAGCGGTAAAGTGGTACAGGATCAACCCGCTGGGGGCTTCAACCAACTGCTCCAGGGAAAAACAACTGGCGTTCAGGTAAGCTCCAATTCGGGCGTACCCGGCGGCGGCATCACCTTCCGCGTTCGTGGGAACAACTCCATCAATGCTTCCGTAGACCCTTTGTACATCATCGATGGCGTGTTTGTCAGCAATGCAGATCCGATTTCCGCCGGATTAGGTAATCAGCAGGCATCAAACCCCATTGCAGATCTCAATCCCTCGGATATCGAGGACATCCAGATTCTGAAGGATGCGAATGCTACGGCGATTTACGGCTCCCTGGGTGCCAATGGCGTAATCATCGTAACGACAAAAAGAGGTAAACGCAATACCAACGCCCGGATCAACTTCAACACCATACAGGGCTGGTCTACCGCAGTAGACAAATTTGAAGTTGCAAATGGCCCCGATGTTGCACGCTTAACCAACGAGTCGAGGATTAACACGGCCACCGACAATGGCATCGATCCCGGCACCATCACACTACCTTTCCCCGACCCTGCATCACTACCAACCTATGACCGCATCGAAGGTCTGTTTCGTACGGCGAAAACCAGGAATTACGAACTTTCCACCCAAGGGGGAACAGACAAAAGCACGTACTACATCAGCCTGGGCTACCTGAACCAGGAGTCCATTGTAAAGCCTTCGGATTACACCCGGTATGCCGGTAGACTGAACTATGATAATTTTCTGAGCGATAAACTTAAAGTAGGGACCAGCTTAAACTTCACCCGCTCGGAAAGGAACCTTAGCGGCAGTGATAACAATCCGACCGGGGTGATCAACTCGGCACTGTTTCCACGTTCCTATCTGCCGATTTACAATGAAGATGGCACCTTTGCCCGCTACGGTAGTTTCGACAACCACATTGCACTGATCGAAAATCTCGACAACAAAGCCGTAGGCTGGAGAACCATCGGCAACATTTATGGCGAGTACAGCTTTTTGCCAGAACTTAAACTCCGCAGCAGCTGGAGCATTGACAATACGAGTGAATACGATAACAGCTATGCTAATACATTGATCAGTGCGGGTATTGCGACCAAAGGTTCCGCTTCTTCCGCCGAAAACAAGAACCTGGTATTGACCAATGAGCAGGTGCTAACCTACATCAAAACCTTCGGCGAAAACAAGCAGCATAACCTGAATGCACTTATTGGAAACACCATCAACACCGTGCTCAATGAGGGCACCAGTGCCACGGGAACAGGTTTTGCCGCCAACAGCTTACGCTCCGTTGCCGTAGCCGCTACCAGATCCGGTTCTTCCTTCCGTACCTCCTCAAAGCTGCTTTCCTTTTTCAGTAAAGTGAGTTATACCTTCAAGAACAAATACATATTGGATGGAAGTATCCGCGCAGACGGATCCTCCAAGTTCGGCGCAAACAAACGCTGGGGTTATTTCCCTTCGGGAGGGGTGGCATGGCTGATCGGTCAGGAAGACTTTATCAAAAACCTGAACTTCTTCGACGACTTTAAGATTCGTGCAAGTCTAGGCTTGTCCGGTAATCAGAATGGTATTGGTGCTTACGCCGCCCAAGGCTTATGGTCCTCCGGCGCCAACTACCTCGAACAACCCGGCATTGCCCCAACACAACTTGCCAACCCCGATCTCACCTGGGAAACCACCCGCCAGTTTAATCTGGGCGCTGAATTTAGCGTATTCAAAAACCGGCTCGGCATTGTAGCCGACTACTACAATAAATACACCTATGATCTGCTTTTAAATGTACCTGTACCCTACCGTTCTGGGTTCGCCTCTTACCTGCAAAACTATGGCGCGGTACGGAATAAGGGCTATGAGCTTGGCCTCAATTCAACAAACATCCAGACAGAAAACTTTAGCTGGACCACCAATTTCAATGTCTCCTTTAATAAGAATAAAATTGAAAAGCTGGCATCAGACATCAGCCTGGGTGCTTCAGGCAGGAACATTTCCATCCTGAAACAAGGTTATGCCGTAAACTCGTTCCAGCTCTACAAACAACTGTACGTAGATCCACAAACGGGCAATGCCGTATATGAGGACGTAAATAACGATGGCATCATTACCTCGGCCGACCGCCAGATTGTAGGCAATGCTTTACCCGATTATACCGGCGGCTTAACGAACAACATCACCTTCAAAGGCCTTGATTTCAGCTTCTTCTTTTACTTCCAGAAAGGCAACAAGATCATGAACATGAATGATTTCTTCATGGTGCATGGTGGCACGCAGGCCAACATTGGCTTTCTGCCAAGACAGCTAGATCGCTGGCAGCAGCCTGGTGACGTGACCGATATCCCACGCCTAACCACCTATTCAGGAAATCCAACCGAAAACGGTGGTGCAGCAAACAACTATGGCGGTAATGTGGCGAGCCTGAGCTCCCGCTACCTGGAAGATGGTTCCTTTTTGAGGCTGAAGACCCTGACACTGGGTTATACTTTCCCTTCAGCAGTTTCCAGAAAGATCGGAATGAATAAACTACGGATTTATGCGCAGGGCACCAACCTGTTGACTTTCACCAATTATGGCGGACTGGATCCGGAAGTGAGCTCCCAAAGTAATAATCAGAATACGGCCGGTTACGACTGGGCAACGGTTCCACAACCAAGAACATTCCAGCTTGGTGCCAGCGTAACCTTCTAAAACATCAAAAGCAAAGCCATGAAACTACAACATATCAAAACCACCTTACTGCTTAGCATACTGTTGCTCAGCATATCTTCCTGCAAGAAGTTCCTGGAAGAAACACCGAATAATGCGCTTCCGACAGAAAGTTCCATTACAGATGCCAACACAGCAAGAGCAGCCATTATTGGGGCTTATGATCGCCTGCAGGAGTATTATGCCGCGAACTATCCTACACTGGGCACCATTACCACCGACAATGTGGTGTTTAATGGAACATTGAGCCAATACCTGCAGCTGGATCAGAACGCCATTCCTACCGACAATGTGATTACGGTCGCCGCCTACCAGGGCATTTACCGGGCGATCAATTCGGCAAACAGCGTGATCGCCTATGTGCCGGCCGTAAGCGACCCTACCCTAAGCAGTGCCGAGAAAGACCGCATCCTGGGCGAAGCCTACTTCATCCGTGCGCTGGCTTACTTTGACCTTGGCCGCGGCTGGGGCGGCGTGCAGCTGCAGTTGGAACCAACGAAGGACCTTGGTTCCTTAAAAGGAGTTAAACGAAGTACACTGGATCAGACCTATGACCAGGTACTGGCGGACCTGATCAAGGCAGAAGCATTGCTGACTGAAGATGCCACAACCCGAAACAGGGCGCAGAAGAGTACCGTTTTTGCACTCCGGGCCCGTTTGCATCTGTACCGGAAACAGTGGTCCGAGGCGGAAGATTATGCCACCCAGGTGATCAACAATCCGAAGTTCGCCTTGGTGAAGCCTTACAATACCTTCTTTACGGCGCCTTTTCAAAGTACAGAATCCGTACTGGAGATTGCCTTTTCAGCAAACGACCGCAATACCTTTTGGAACTTATGGTATCCAAGTTCTGCTGGCGGACAGTACACGCTAAAACCATCCGAAGCTTTGATCACCAAATTAAACGACCCGGCCGTAGGGGGCAGCAGAAAAAGTCTGATTGCCGGTACTGGCAATGCCGTTTATGGTGTGCTGTATAACACCGCAGGCACCAGCACCGACCCGGCTTACCTCATCCGTATTGCAGAACTATACCTCATCCGTGCTGAAGCCAGAGCGCAATTAAACAAGCTCAGCGAAGCAGCTGCAGACCTGAACATCATTCGCGCAAGGGCAGATGTGCCAGTAACAGCAGCCAATACACAGTCCAGCTTATTGCAAGCCATTGAAGAGGAGAATGCAATTGAGTTTGCCTTTGAAGCACACCGCTGGTTTGATCTGGCCAGAACGGAACGAGCCGCAGCTGTGCTTGGCCTGACAGACCGTAACTTCTGGCTCTTCCCACTGCCCCTATCCGACGTACAATCCGACCCTGATCTAACTCAAAACCCCGGCTACTAATCAAAACCAAACGCATAACCATGAAAAGAATTCTAAAAACCATCCAGCTGACGCTGCTGCTTATTATACTTGTATCCTTCAGCAGTTGGGCGCAGAACAGTTACTTCTTTCCTAAAGCCACCAGCTTGAACCCCAAAATTCCTACGCCGGAGCAGTTTTTAGGCTATCCCATCGGAAGCTATTACACCAGGTACGACCAGGTTATTGCCTACTTTAAGGAGTTGGCAAAAGTATCTGACCGGGTGCATGTGGAAGGTATTGGCAAAACCTATGAGCAGCGCGAGCAGATCATTGTTACCATCACCTCTCCTGCGAACTACAGCAATCTGGAAAACATCAGAAAGGAACACCTCAATCAAATAGACCCCAGCAAAGCGGTACTTGGGACCAGTGCTCCTGTTATCATTCACCTGGGTTATGGTGTACACGGCAACGAAACTTCCAGCACAGAAGCCAGCTTACTTGCTGGTTACTACCTTGCTGCAAGTGACGATGCAGAGACGCAGAACTGGCTCTCCGCTTCGGTCATCTTCATCGACCCGGCGTTAAATCCTGATGGCAGGGACCGTGCGGCAAACTGGCATAATGCATACCATTCCTTCCCTGCCGTAGGTGACCCATTGGACAAAGAGCACCAGGAAGGGTGGCCAAACGGACGTACCAATCACTACTTTACCGACCTGAACCGCGACTGGCTGAACCTGGTGCAGGTTGAAAGCCGTAATCGCATTGCCTTCTTTCACAAGTGGTACCCGAATGTGCAGATCGACTTCCATGAGCAAGGCACCAATGCCACCTACTATTTTGAACCGACACCCAAAAGCCACGAAAGCCCGATCATTCCGCAGTTCCTGTACGAGTTCCAGGTTACCCTGGCCAAGTACCATGCACAGGCGCTTGATGAGATTGGCTCCTTGTACTTTACGAAAGAAAATTATGATAACCTTTCACCGATCTATGGCTCCACCTACCCGAAATTCTTTGGCTCCGTTGCAGCAACCTTTGAACAAGCCAGTTCACGCGGTATCTTGCAGGAATCTGCAAATGGCCCATTGTCGTTTGCCTTTACCATCCGGAATCACCTGAGCACCAGTTTCTCGACCATAAAGGGTGCGGTTGCTGAAAAAGCAGGTCTATTTAAGGTGCAGAAAGACTTTTTTAAATACGCACTTGCCCAGGGACAAAAGAATCCCGCCAAAGCCTTCGTGTTCGGCGATTCCAGAGATAAAACACTAACGAACAAATTCCTGACCTTGCTGTTGCAGCATAAGATTGAAGTTTTCGAACTGCCTGCAAACCTAACGCAGGAAGGTAAAACATTTGAAAAGGGCAGCGCCTATCTGGTACCTTCCGCACAGCCAAACTTCCTGCTGGTACATTCCATTTTTGAGGAAAACACACTAAAAGACAGCATCTTTTATGACAACACCGGATGGAGCATCATCCATGCCTATGGCTTAAAGTATGCGAAGTTGAAAGGTTCCTTTTCGAAAGGAGAGCCCGTAAACGCAGTGCCTGCTACAGGGGGCAAAACTGTCGGAACCAAATCAGGCTACGCCTACCTGATCAATTCCACAGACTACAACTACACCAAGGCATTGTATGAATTGCAACGCAAGGACGTGTTGGTAAAAACTGCTTTTAAAGGCTTCAGTGCAAATACAGCGAAAGGAAAAGCGGATTTTCTGCCCGGGTCACTGGTGATCCCGGTGGTCGGGCAGCGACTCTCAGGCGACTCCCTCTTCGCAGCTGTTAATGAGGTTACCCGTATTGCCAACATCGACGTTATTGCGGTAAGCTCCGGCTTCAGTGCCGCGGGCATTGACCTGGGCAGCAGCAACATCAGGGCAACCCGGAAGCCCGAGGTAGCGGTTGCCTTCGGGCAAGGTATAACCGCTTCTGAAGCCGGTCAGGTCTGGTTCCTGCTAAACCAACAACTTGACCTTCCTGTTTCCAAGCTTGACCTGAGCAACTTCGCCCTTGCGCCATTAGGGCGCTACAATGTACTGGTACTTCCTGCCGGAAACTACAGTGTCTGGGACAAGGCTACGATAGACAAGATTAAAGCCTGGGTAGAAGCTGGCGGAACTTTAATCACTTTCCAAACAGCAACCGCATGGGCAGTGGCAAATGACCTGGTGAAGGAAAAGCTTGCACAAACGGATGTGTTTCGACGTCCTGGAGAAGTAACTACCGCTGTACCGGCAAGCAAGGCAGATGATACGAAATCAGCCCTTGCACCAACAAACGAACGCTTGGATTACGCAAGGCAAGAGGATGTAGAAGGCTCAAAAAGGATCAACGGAGCCATTTTTCAGGCTGACCTGGATATCACACATCCAGTTGCCTTTGGGATCACCGATAGAAAGCTGTTCATCAACAAGAATGGACCAACCCTACTGCTTCCAAGCAGTAATAAGTACGCTACTGTAGCGCAGTACACCGCAGCACCTTTTATCAATGGCTATTCTTCAAAAGCAAACATTGCCAAGGTCGCCAACTCGGCAGCAATCATCGCAACCGCGAGCGGCAATGGTGAAGTCGTTTTGTTCGCTGATGACCCAACATACCGGGGTTATTGGCTTGGCACGAACCGTTTGTTCTTAAATGCCATTTTCTTTGGAAACCTGTTGAATAGTGGTTACAGATAACAACAAAAAATTGCCTAAGAAGCTCGGCATCATTGGGGTGCTGAGCTTCTTTATTAAACAAACAAATTTCTTATTCGTAAGTGAATAACTTCAATTGAGTACTGCTTTTGCAGTGATCTATTCACTATTACAGCTTGAAAAACAGTATCTTCAAAATTCATAACCAAGGACAATGAAAAAGGCCTTCATTTTTGTCGCATCAGCGGCACTGCTGTTCAATTTGGTATCATTAATCCTGTGGCTAAATGCCTTCTGGAGTACCAAAACCCATGAGCAAGCAGTCGCAAGGTTTGAAAATTACCTTCCATGGGTATATTCAACAGGCAGCTTTTACACCTTAAGCATCCTGGCAACGATTTTTTCAATAATCATCTATACCAGATACAAAGCTGCTCAGAATCATACGATCTTTACCTCGCTTACCATCATTCAAGCCTCTTTTCTGCTTTTGTTTACCTGGCAGCTGTTATAGGCCGGAACACAAACTTCACGCTATCAAACCTAAGCTCGCCCGGCTTGAAATATGGAATATTAAAATATTCCCCCTGCTCTCCCTCAGCCATGAATAAGGCATCCTCTTTCCGCAGCAGCGCAAAAGCAACCCGCTTCCATTCCAGACCATAATGCAGATAATGAAAGTCGCCTAGCAGGGTATCTCCACGAATAAGGCCTCTGACCTCCCCAGAGTCGGTAAACTTGTCAGCGAAGCTAATTGCACATTTACCTTTGAAAGTTGTCCCTTTGATGTTGAGATCTAACCACGCAGTGTCAACACCCGCAACTGCGATGTAAGATGCAGCGGTGCTTTCAATTCTTTTCAGTTCATTTGGCCTGCTACAACTGTAAAGTAGGCCAAACAGCAGCAGGAATTTGAACTTTAGGCTTGAATCTTCTAACATGTCTCGCCGAATATAGGCAGAATGAAGCTTTTTGCGCTCTACAAGCATCATTTTCAGAAATTCTAAACATCTCTACGCTCAAAAGCCTTAATCAACACTAAACACTACAGGTTTGAAGGAGCAAGACAAGAAAAGATTAACTGAGCGCACACTACTGGACATCATTGCTTTATCAGCGGATGCAATGGCCATATATACTGGCGAGGAGATCATTATTGAATTTGCTAATGACGCCATGCTGGCACTCTGGGGAAAGGGTAGAGAAGTCATCGGTCTGCCCCTGTATGAAGCCGTACCAGCATTACAAGGCCGGCCTTTTAAACAGATGATGCAGCAGGCATTGAAGACTGGCATCAGCGATGCGGGCATAGCAGTCATAGATACCCCAATAAACGGAATTGTTCAAACGCGCTATTTCGAGTATGAATACCGCGCAATTAAAGATGCCGCCGGAAATACCTATGCAATTCTGCACCGTGCTGCCAACGTTACCGAGCGGGAGCTGCGCAACATCAGGTTACTTGCAAGCGAGGCGGAAATCCAGGCGCTGAACGAAGAACTTACCACGAGCAATGAGGAGCTCAGCACAAGCAACGACGAGCTTGCACAAATCAATAAAGAGCTGCAGACCTCTAACGTTGATATCAGACGGTTAAATAGAGAACTTAAGGAATATACGGCAAACCTGCGCCAGATGTACGACAGCCTGGTTGAAATCGAAGGCCGATTCCGGGACTTGGTTCAGCAGGCCCCTGTAGCCTCATTCATCGTCACCGGTGAACAGATGATAATCGAAACCGCAAACAGTCTGATGATCACCATGATAGGGAAGGACAAATCCATTATCGGCAAACCACTGATAGAAGCCCTGCCAGAACTCAAAGGCCAACCATTTGTAGGACTTTTGAATCAGGTATATAGAACTGGCGAAACCTTCTATGGAAACGAACTTGCGGCGCATCTGGAGCATGATGGACAGCTTGTAAGTGGCTATTATAAATTCATCTATAAGCCATTGAAAAACCCAGACGGTTCAAGCCACAGCATCATCTGTATTGCACTCGACATTACAGAACAGGTTAGCGCACGCAAAGCTGCTGAGCGAGCTGAAGAACGCCTGCAATTGGCGGTAGACGCGACTGAACTCGGTATATGGACGGTCGACTGGAAAACCGGCAAGCTCAGCCTATCCGAACGATCAAGGTTAATTCACGGTCTTCATTCCGGCGAAGCAATCACACTGAGCGAAAGTTTTGAGATGATCGATCCAAAATACCGCGATTATGTACGCGATCACATCAACCTTGCAGTAACAGAGAAAAGGAGCTTTCGGGTTGAACATCTGCTGCATCCCCGGGATGGAAGTTTCTCAAGATGGCTGCGTTCTACCGGGAAGGCGACCTATGATGATGCAGGCGAACCCATCCTGATGACTGGCACCATCCTGGACATCACCGAGGAAAAACACAATGATCAGCGTAAGAATGATTTCATTTCGATGGTGAGCCATGAGCTTAAAACCCCGCTTACTTCCATGCACGGCTACCTGCAGGTGTTACAACGTAATGCCACAAGGAATGCGGACGACTCCAGTAAAAGTTTAGCTGGAAAGGCCATCCGGCAGGTAGACCGCATGATGAAGCTCATTAACAGCTTTTTGAATGTTTCCCGGCTGGAAAACAACCAGATTCACATTGAGCGTAAATGTTTTGACATGGCCGAACTTATCCGGGAATCTGAGGAAGAGAGTATGGTGCATGTGAGCAATCACCAGTTTGTTTTCGCAGCCGCTGAACGGATGATGGTCAAGGCGGATCGCGATAAGATAGGCCAGGTCATCAACAACCTGATAAGCAATGCGGTTAAATATTCGCCACAAGGCAGCACCATTCATATTGCCTGCAAAACCCAGGATGGTCACGCCATGGTGAGTGTAAGGGATGAAGGTAAGGGTCTGGCGGAGGCGGACCTTTCCAAGATTTTTGAACGCTATTACCGGGTAAATAATGCCGAAAGTCAGACGATTGCTGGCTTCGGCATCGGCCTGTACTTGTGTTTTGAGATTATTAAACGCCATGACGGCAGGATCTGGGCAGAAAGTAGCCCAGGTTCAGGCTCAACATTTTACTTCACCCTACCGATTGATCCGGAGGCAACATCATAAGGCCCACAAAATCACAAGGTAGATTCGTAAATTAGAAGGAGGTAATCTGTTCTTATGAAAAAGCTTTTCTTCCTGCTGCTCTGCATGTCAAGCATCTCGCTTAACGCCCAAGCACAATCGATAAAACGTATTGACGGCAGCCAAATCACTGCAGACAGCCTGACAGTTCGCATTCAGACCCTGATGAACACAGCAGGTGTAAGCGGTTTAGGCATCGTTGTTTATAATGATAACAAACCTTTATTCATGAAAGCCTTCGGTCTGGCAAATGTACCCGAACAAAAGCCCTTGAAAACCTCGCAGGTGATGTATGCCGCTTCATTCAGCAAGACCGTATTCGCCTATATTGTTGCACAACTGGTACAGGAAAAGGTAATCGAGTTGGACAAACCACTTGTACAATATCTTCCAAAACCATTAACGGAGTACAACATACCCGGTTGGAAACGCGGTTATCAGGACATCAAAGCGGACAGTCGTTATGAGCAAATTACCGCAGGCATGTGTTTGACACATACCACAGGCTTCCCGAACTGGCGCTGGTTTGAGCCTGACGGAAAAATTAAAATAAAATTCAATCCAGGCAGCAGGTATAGTTATTCTGGTGAAGGCTTGTATTTATTGCAGTTCGTAATTGAACAGATCACCGGGAAAGATTACGAAAGCATTGCACGTGAACGGGTGTTTATCCCACTTAAAATGGAACAAACCAGCTATGTCTGGCATCCTGAATATGCGAAAAATCTGGTACTGGGACATGATACCACTGGTAAACCCTACGAGTTTATGGAATGGAAAGAGGCGGGCTGCGCAGGTACCATGTGCACCACGCTTGAAGATTATAGCCGCTTCTTTACCGCTTTGATGCAGCATAAGGGACTTTCTAAAACGACCTTCAAAAACATGATTGCCCCGCAGGTAAGAATCAGATCCCTCAAACAGTTCGGTCCACTTGCGCTTAAGGACAGTACCTTAAACGATAATATTCAACTGAGCTACGGACTTGGTGTGGGCGTATTTAAAACGCCACATGGGCCTGCATTTTTCAAAGAGGGGCATGATGAAGGCTGGGGACACTACAGCATTGCTTATCCTGATAAAGGGATCGGCGTGGTTATCATGACCAACAATGATGCTGGGGAAAGCATTTTCAAACAACTGCTGGAAGAAAGTATTGGGGATGTATATACCCCTTGGGAATGGGAGCATTACATTCCGTATGATCAGGTTAACGTTAATTAGGGTTGATAAAGGCCTCGATACGCCCTTCAGCCGCCTGCCGGGCGAATCAAGGGCGAGTTGACCCCATCTCAAGGGCGGTTTGAGGCCGGTTCAACCCTAAAGCAGGTACCAGCCCATGATCATTTTTACTCAAATTTGATCCCTTACAAGCAGAAAGTTTTTGTAATTGCTTCGTTACCGAGATAAATATCCGCTATTTTAGCATTAAAAACTATTGCATATGCTTCCAACAATTAACTTCACAGAAACACAAGCTTATAGGTATCTCGCAGATCACTTCATCGACATCAACTCGAAGAACATGAAGCAGCTATTTGCTGAGGATCCGGAACGTTTCCAAAAGTTTACCATCTTGTTTGATGATATCCTTTTGGATTATTCTAAAAACCGTATCAATGATACCACAATAGCTTTGTTGGTGCAGCTGGCCAAAGAATGCAAATTGGATGAGGCCATCAAAGCCATGTACAAGGGCGAAGCCATCAACCAGACAGAAAACAGACCTGTGCTGCATATCGCACTGCGGAACCAAAGCAATACGCCAATCATGGTTGAAGGAAAGGATGTAATGCCAGAGGTGAACCGTGTATTAGACAAGATGAAATCCTTCTCGGAGAAAGTTATATCCGGCGAATGGAAAGGATATACCGGCAAAGCGATCACCGATGTCGTGAATATCGGGATCGGTGGTTCAGACTTAGGACCGGTAATGGTTACTGAAGCACTAAAAGCCTATAAGAACCACCTGAACATGCACTTTGTGTCGAATATTGACGGTACGCACATGGTGGAAACCTTGAAAGGAGTGGATCCGGAAACGACCTTGTTCCTGGTTGCATCCAAGACCTTCACCACGCAGGAAACGATGACCAATGCGCGTACTGCAAGAGCATGGTTCCTGGAAAAAGGTGCTGCGGAAGAAGATATCGCGAAACACTTCGCCGCTTTATCGACCAACAGCAAGGACGTTGCTGCATTTGGTATCAATACCGATAATATGTTCGAATTCTGGGACTGGGTAGGTGGCCGTTATTCGCTTTGGAGCGCAATCGGGTTGCCAATTGCCTTGAGTCTGGGCTTTGATAAGTTTGAAGAATTGTTAAAAGGTGCACATGCAACCGATCAGCACTTCGAAAGCAGCCCATTTGAGAAGAACATTCCCGTGATCCTGGGTCTGCTTGGCGTGTGGTACATCAACTTCTTCGACGCTGAAACTCAAGCCATTTTGCCCTACGACCAGTACATGCATCGCTTTGCAGCATACTTCCAGCAAGGTGATATGGAAAGTAACGGAAAACACGTGGACCGTAACGGCAAGGAGGTGGATTATGAAACGGGTCCGGTGATCTGGGGTGAACCTGGAACCAATGGTCAGCATGCATTCTATCAGCTGATCCACCAGGGTACAAGATTGATCCCTTGCGATTTCATCGCTCCTGCGCAAAGTTTGAACCCAATCGGCGAACATCACCCGATACTGCTTTCGAACTTTTTCGCACAAACCGAAGCCCTGATGAACGGCAAAACCGGGGAGCAGATCCATGCGGAGCTTAGCGGCGAGGGTAAATCTGCTGAGGAAATCGCTAAACTGGCGCCGTTCAAAGTATTTGAAGGTAACAGGCCAACCAACTCCTTCTTGTTGAAAAAGGTTACGCCTTATAGCCTGGGTGCATTGATCGCCATGTATGAGCACAAGATCTTTGTACAGGGCATTATCTGGAACATCTTCAGCTTTGACCAATGGGGTGTTGAATTGGGTAAACAACTTGCAAAAAGCATCCTTCCCGAGCTGAAAGGTGATGAGCAGGTAAATACGCATGATGCCTCAACAAATGGATTAATTAACCAATACAAAGCCTGGAGATCTTAAATCCTTCCCAGCGATATCTAATATTGAAAACCTCAGGATCTTAAGGCACAACAGGTGTTTTAAGATCCTGATTGATCTGAATAAAACGCAAATCCAAATAAATGAAAAAACATTTCCTCGCAACCCTGGTCTTATCGGGCCTTTGCTTGGGCGCTACTGCTCAAAAAGTAAAATTTACCGAGTATGACCTCAATAATGGCCTGCATGTTATCCTGCACCAGGATAAAACAGCACCCGTTGTAGCTGTATCCGTCATGTACCATGTAGGATCTAAAGATGAAGATCCGCAACGTACCGGCTTCGCCCACTTCTTTGAGCACCTGCTTTTTGAAGGAAGTCCTAACCTAAAACGCGGTGAGTTCATGAAAACCGTGAGCAGCAATGGTGGACAAAACAATGCCAACACCAGTCATGACCGCACGTTCTATTACGAAATGTTCCCTTCCAATCAGCTGGAACTCGGCTTATGGCTGGAAAGTGAGCGCATGCTGCACCCTAAAATTGATGAGAATGGCGTTAGAACGCAGAACGAGGTGGTGAAAGAGGAAAAAAGGCTGCGTATCGACAACTCGCCTTATGGTAAGTTTGCAGAGAACATCTTCCGCCATCTATTTAAAGGTACGCCATACGAATGGCAGCCGATCGGTTCCATGGAACATTTGGATGCCGCTAAACTGGATGAATTTTTAGCGTTCTTCAAGAAATATTATGCACCGGGTAATGCCGTGTTAACGATTGCAGGTGATATTGATGTAGAGAAAACCAAAACACTGGTAAAAAAATACTTTGATGAGGTACCTAAAGGTGCGCCAGTGGTAAAAACACCTTACAAGCTGCCAGAGATCAACAAACAGATTATTGATACGGCCTATGATGCGAACATTCAGATCCCGGCAATTTTCACGGCCTACCGTGTTCCGGGCATGCGCTCCCGCGATTCCAAAGTGATGGAGATGATTAGTTCGGTACTATCGGGCGGCGGCAGTTCAAGATTAAACCGCAAAATGGTGGATGAGAAGAAAACTGCCTTGCAGGTGAGTGCCTTCAATTACGGCCTGGAAGATCATGGCGCCTATATCGCTTTAGCATTGCCGAACAACAACACGCCTTTGACCGATCTGTTGAATGACATTGACGCAGAGGTATTAAACCTGCAAACGGACCTGATCACGGAGAAGGAGTTTAAAAAGCTGCAGAATCAATTTGAGAACAGCTATGTGAGTGCAAACAGCAGGATGCTTGGGGTGGCGGAAAACCTGGCTTCAGGATATACTTTCCATAACAAAAACACCAATGACATTAACGAGGAACTGGATATCATCAAGTCCATTACCCGCGAAGAGATCAGAACGGTGGCGAAAAAGTATCTGAACAAGGATCAACGTGTAGTTCTATATTATTTACCGAAGAAATAGCGCATCCGCTAACATTAATTTTCCAGGAACATGAAGCCCTCAGGGCTTCGGCACCACAACAATATTTCAAATCACATGAAAAAAATATTCATACTTGCGCTTACCGGGCTTTTTGCACATTCGGTGATGGCGCAAAAGCTAGATAGAAGCCAGAAACCTAAACCTGGTCCGGCGCCTACCATAACCTTCGCAGATCCTGCGATCTATAAATTACCGAACGGCATTACGGTGCTCGTGGTTGAAAACCACAAACTCCCGAAAGTTACGGCAACCTACAGCATTGATGCAGGACCGATTACTGAAGGTGCTAAAGCAGGCGTAATGAGCCTGATGGGTGGTATGTTAAGTGAGGGTACGACCAAGAAAACAAAAGCACAGTTTGATGAGGCTATTGACCTGATGGGGGCTGACGTTAATGTGAGCTCTTCTGGTGGTTCTGCTTCTTCTTTGACCCGCTATTTTAACGACACCTTTATGCTGATGGCAGAAGCTTTGCGCAACCCCTCATTCCCACAGGAGTCCTTCGACAAGCTAAAATCACAAACTTTAACCGGTATTAAATCGAATGAGCGCAGTGCAAAGGCCATCTCAGGCCGGGTAGTGAATGCACTTAGCTATGGCGTAAATCACCCGATAGGTGAGTTTGTATCTGAGCAGTCGGTGAACTCGATTACCTTGGATGATGTAAAAGCAGCGTACAGCAAATATGTTACGCCTTCAAGAGGCTATCTGACCTTTGTGGGTGATATTACCCCTGCTGCAGCCAGGGCTTTAGCAACAAAAGCCTTTGGCGACTGGAAGGGTGCAAGTTTAACGCTGCCTAAGCTGGCTCCGGTTAGCAACCCTAACCAGACGGAGATTGATCTGATCGATGTGCCTACTGCGGTGCAGGCGGAAATTACGGTAACCAACCTGGTTGACTTGCCTTTGAGCTCTCCGGATTACCATGCGGTACTTCTTGCGGATCAGATCCTGGGTGGTGGTGCAGATGCGAAGTTATTCACCAACCTGCGTGAGAAACATGGTTTCACCTATGGTGCTTACTCCTCGACTGGCTCAGGCCGTTTTCAGGCTAAATTCAGCGCCAGTGCTGCGGTAAGAAACGAAAAAGTAGATAGCGCCGTGGTGGAGTTTCTAAGGGAAATTAACATCATGCGTACGGAGAAGGTTAGCGCTGAGGATCTTCAGAATGCGAAGAACCTGTATAATGGCACCTTTGCCCTTGGCCTGGAGAACCCTGCCCGTATGGCTTCTTTCGCGTTGAACATCATGATCAACGATCTGCCTAAGGATTTTTACCGTACTTATCTGAAAAAAATTAACGCTGTGACGCAGGAAGATGTGCTGCGTGTAAGCCAGAAATACTTTGGTCACGATAACGCCCGTATTGTAGTCGTGGGCAAACAGGAAGACATTTTACCTGGATTGAAGAAACTTGGTTACGCCCTGAAGTTGTATGATAAATACGCGAACCCGGTTAACGAGGCTGTCGTTGCCGCGGTGCCGAAGAAAACACCTGCAGAGGTGATTTCGAGCTACATCAATGCCATTGGTGGTGAAGCAGAACTGAAGAAAGTAAAAACAATTGTTTCTACCGGTGATTTCGAGGTACAAGGGCAACGGTTAAATGCTTCCGCGAAACTGATGGCTCCAAACCTGGAGAGCACCGTGATTTCAATGGGCGGCACCACGGTGATGAAAGATGCTTTTGATGGCACAAACGGTATCAAGGTACAAGGTCCTTCAACCATTAGCTATACGCCGGAAGAACTTAAAGAGAAAAAGACAAGGAAAGGTATGTTTGAGCAACTGTACTATACTGCTGCAGAACTGGAAGATGGCGGTATCAGCAAAGTTGGTGACGTACCAGCCTACAAGATCAACGTTACCCCAGCCGCTGGTTCAAAGAAAACTGAGTATTATGACGCCAAAACCGGCTTACTGATTAAGGAAGAGCGTACTGTAAAAAGTGCCGGTAAGGATCAAGCGGTTACCGTCATTTACAGTGAATATAAAAAGACAGGCAATGTACTGATGCCTTACAGAGTTGTTCAAATCGTCCCCGTGGGCGACACTACTCAGGAAATGACCGTCGTACTTAAAGACGTAAAAATCAATACGCCTCTAAAGGCTGCAGATTTTAAATAATCACAGCAACTATCATTGCAATGCCGGGTCAATTTTATTTGATCCGGCATTTTTTATGGATTAAACCTTTTGATTGCATCCTTGTTTAATAGTTATTAACTACATAATTATGAAACCATTAACGAAATTATTCACCATCATATTTGCGGTTGGCGCGCTACATGCCAGCGCACAAACCGACAAGGAGACTACTGCGAAACTTTTGAAGGAGCAGAACTTCGTGTTTAATGCCGTTACGGCAATTCCAATGGCAGATAATGCATTGAACCAGGTGTTAAATCAGTATCCAAATTCGAGGAACAACCTGCTGAACTTATCGGGCTCACAGTACGATGTACGCGTGACAAAAGACAGCGTAGTGGCTTACCTGCCATTCTACGGCCGTTCTTTTACACCTTCCTATGATCCGAAAGATGCTGGTACGAAGTTTAAGTCTAAGGACTTTAAGTACTCTGCGGAAAAAAAGAAGAAAAACTGGGTGGTAACCATTGAACCGAATGATATTAAAGACCGTCAGAAGTTAACTTTTAACATCACGGAGAAAGGTTATGCGAGTTTGTCGGTGCAGAACATCAACAGGCAGCCGATTTCCTTTAACGGAAACATTGAGGAGCCGAAAGAAAAGGCCGCTGAGTCTAAGGATAAGAAGAAAGATTAGCCTTTTCTCAGGTGGGTGCTACAGGGAGGATAGCCGGAGCACCAATTATAATGCCTCTGCAGGGCAGAAAAAGAAACAGCGGCTTGATATGGCCGCTGTTTCTTTTTTATTGACTTTTCGCTTCGGTTAGCTTGATTTCAAAAAGCTTGTCCCATCTTTTTCCTGTGATGAAAAGCCGCTTTCCTTTTGCATCCCATGCAATTCCATTTAAGACGTCTGTGTTCAAGAAAGTGTCACTCTTAGGCAGAATACCAGTTGCATCGATATAAGCCTCTACAGCGCCTGTTTTAGGGTCTATAATGGCAATTCTATTAGACTGATAGATGTTAGCATATAACTTTCCATCAATATACTCCAGTTCATTCAGCTGGCTTACCTCGCCCTGGTCGTCGAACACTTCGATTACATGCTCTTCCTGGTAGTTTTCTTTGTTCAGGAACCAGATTTTATTGGTACCATCAGATTTCAACAACTGTTTACCATCAAAGGTAAGTCCCCAACCCTCACGGCTGTTCTGGTAGTTGAAGGTACCCAGTTGTTTAAAGCTGTTTGCGTCGTAAACGAAGCCCATGTTGTGCTCCCAGGTTAACAGGATCACTTTACCGTCGATTAAAGTAGAGCCTTCAGCGAAATACTGCTTATCGATATCAATGCGCTGTATCGCTTTACCCGACTTCATATCTACCCAGCGTAATGTCGATTTTCCATACTCTCCTGTACTTTCGAGGAAGCGCCCGTCGTGGTATTCTAAACCTTGGGTGTAAGAAGTGGTATCATGAGGAAAAGTATTGATTACCTGATAGCCATGAACAATTGGCTTAATTGCAGATTTGATCAGGATATTTACCATAAGGGTATCTTTACTGCTGCCATTATCAACGATTGCGGAGATCAGCTTGTAACCTAAAGAAAGTTCCTTAGTGGGGAAACGGAAGGCGGTTGCATCATTTTTTGTGCCCAGTTGGGTACTGTCGAGCATATATGTTACAGACTTGATGGTCTGCCCTTCCGGGATGTCCAGTTGCACATCTATATCCTGCCCGGAAACAAAGGCTGCGCCTTGTTCTGGTGCTTTAAAGCCGTAACCTGGCGTGCTGCCGCCACTATCCTGCTTGCAGCTCATACAGACAGTTGAAATTAAAAGAGTAACTAGAACAAGTAATGGGGTATTCTTTATGGTAATATTAGCTTGGCCAAAACGCATCTTGTATATGATTAATTTGATAAAGGTCTTTGTTTTCAAATATAATAGCAATTATGTCAAATCGTATCTCCCCCTGGTGATTCAGTCGTTCAATGTACGCTGAGGAGGCAAATTCGAGCTGTTTTTCTTTTTTCCAGTTCACGAAATCTTCGGGTTCTCCATGATCGGCGGAACGGCGGGTTTTCACTTCGACGAAGATGATTTTCTTGCCGATGCTGGCAATCAGATCTAACTCCGCACGACCATAACGCCAATTCTGTTCCAATATTCTGTATCCATGCTGGATCAGGAAGTCTTTGGCAAGTTGTTCGCCATGCCGGCCCAGGTCTAGGTGTACTGCCATTGATCAGAGTTCAGGTTAATTAAGCTGCTTGATTTCAGCGTTCAGCAATTTAGGAACTTGCCATTGATTTCGAACCTGCCGGCATATATTTCTTGTGATTTCTAAATGTAAAATGCCAGGAGCCCTGGCATTTATTTGTTTATACTCAAAAGAATTGGGAACCTAAATGGTAAATCCGCTAAATACCCCCGGCGATTTCCGGCTATTTCAAAATCACAGAACCCAAGAACTTGGAGATCTCTTTTTCGACGTTCTTGATGTGCGCGTAGCGCTGCATCAGGATATCCTGGTTTGTAGCATCACGTTCTTCCTTAATCTCTTGTAAAAGGTCGAGAAGAATCTGATCTACCTTCCGCTTTTTCAGGTGAAAAATACCGCCTAGAACGGTTGCCTTTAGGTTCATCGTCTCATCGCGTACATAGATCTGGTGCCGGTTGTACCAGTTTTCACTCAAGGCATACGGAGAAGTAGAAAGGGTAATTGCCAGATCGGCGATCTCACGGTCCTCACTTTTGATGAACTGATTGGCAACTGGCAGTTGCCCATTCTCAATTTCATCACGGTAGGCTGCGATGATCCGCTTGCAGATGGGGTGCTTGAAGCTAACATCCGACAAGTTCTGGATGATAAAAGAGCCGATGAACATGTTGTCGATCTTGTCCCAGTTTACCAGTTCATGGCCGTAGGCCAGCAGCAATCGCACGATTTCCTTTTCTTGCACCTCCTCCTGGTCCGTTTGAACTAGCGCAGGTTGTGCTGAGTCATCGAAGAGGTTTTCTGGCGGCTGGTCCGGGTGGAACTGCGAAGCCTGATGGTTGGATTGCTGGTACTGCCCTTGTTGGTATTGTCCCTGCTGCCCTTGCTGACTGTTTGCTTTTTTGAACTTGGCCGCACGCATGCTGTTGAGCTCGTTCAGCAGGATACGCTCTTCGACCTGCAGCAGGTGACTACATTCTCTTATAAATACTGAGGCTTTGATGTTATCTGGGATCTTGGCAATGCTTTCTACGATATCCCGGATAATGCCGGCCCGTTTTATAGGATCGTTGCCGGCTTCTTTTAGCAGGGTATCTGCTTTGTAGAGGATAAAGTCTTTGCGGTTGTTCTCGATGTAGTGCTTGAAAGCGCCCGAACCCACCAGGTGCATGTAGGAGTCAGGGTCATGTCCATCGGGGAAATTCACCACCTTCACATTCAGGCCTTCCTCCAGGATCATATCCAGCCCTCGGAGAGAAGCCTTTATACCCGCGGCGTCACCATCGTACAGCATGGTAACGTTCTGCGTGAAACGCCCAATAAGTCTGATCTGCTCTGTGGTAAGCGAAGTACCGGAAGAAGCCACCACGTTCTCCACCCCCGCCTGGTGCGCAGAAAGCACGTCGGCATAACCTTCTACGAGGTAACAGTTATCCAGATCTCTGATGGCCTTTTTAGCGTGGTAGAGCCCGTAAAGTACATTCGATTTATGGTAGATGTCACTCTCCGGAGAGTTGACATACTTGGGTACGTTCTTGTCCGTCTTAAGTGTCCTTCCGCCGAAGCCGATAACCCTTCCTGTGAAGTTGTGGATGGGGAACATCACGCGCCCGCGGAAGCGGTCATACACCTTCCCCTGCTCGTTCTTAACCACCAGGCCGGTGCTTTCCAGATAGGCTTCTTTGTGCCCGGCTGCTTTAGAAGCATTGATCAGCGCATCCCAGGAATCTGGCGAATAACCCAGCTCGAACTTCTTGATCACGTCCTCACGGAAGCCACGCTCTTTGAAATAGCTCAGACCTACCGCACGGCCTTCAGACGCGTTCCATAGCTGGTCTGCAAAGAAGCCAGAAGCGAACTGAGATACAATGTACAGTGCTTCACGGGCATTCTGCGCCTCAATGTTCTGCGGGCTTTGTACGGTTTCCTCTACCGGAATGTTGTATTTATTCGCAAGAAACTTAAGCGCCTCCGGGTAGGAATACTTCTCGTGGTCCATGATAAAATGGACGGCATCACCCCCTTTACCACAGCCGAAACACTTGTATATCCCTTTGGTAACCGACACGTTGAAGGAAGGCGTCTTTTCATTGTGAAAAGGGCAATTCCCGATCAGGCTGGTACCACGTTTCTTTAAAGCAACAAAATCACCGACAACCTCCTCAATACGGGCGGCATCCATGATCTTGTTGATGGTTTCACTATTTATCATTCAGTCGTGTAAAATCTAAGTCCTGGAAGTCGAAGCTAAAGTCGGTTAAGGGAGAAATGGCCTCCATCTTAAAGCCGATCGGTTTAGCATCATGATCCAGGGTAAAGGTCACAAAAGCATCTGCATCCAGGCTTCGCTCGTTCCATTTAACGATGAACGTATTTCCTTTATAAAAATACATATTGCCCTGTAACTTCGGTGCGTTTTTAGAAGTAAAGTAATAGCCTGTTTTACGGGCTTCTATGTTCACTTTCCCGAACCAGGGATCTTTGTAACCACCTTCAATCTGCTGCAGGCTGCCTTTTCCTTTAGATGCTTTCTGCTGCGCAGCGATGGCGGTCCATACTTTTGTCGTAATCTCTTTTGCTTCTTTTTCATTGGCGAGGCGTGAATCATTATACTGCTTGATCCTGTCCTTGCCTTTAATGGCGAAATAGCTGTCTTTTATGGTGTTGGTGATGGCAGTAAATGCCGCACCGGATTGTTGATTAGTCAGCACGATAATCCCCAGCTTCAATTCTGGAAGGATGGTCACCTGCGTCACAATCCCTGCCAGTCCACCTGTATGTGCGGCCTGAAAATAGCCGTTCACATCGCTTAAGAACCAGCCTAAGCCATAACTGTTGAAGTGCGTATTATAAGGCGAGCTGCCTTTCACCAATGTTTGTGGCGTCCACATTTCATCATGAACCTTCTTACTGTATAGTTGCTTACTTAGGTCCGCCCCATACTTACCTTCATTGATCTTTGAGATCACCCATTTGCTTATATCCTCCACGTTGGAATACATCCCTCCTGCAGCGTTGGCCAGTTCAGTGAAACTCAAGCCCACTGGCACCAGCTTATCGCCTACTGGCGCATGCCCGTCAATGATGTTGCTTTTATCTTTTAGCCTGTACCAGGAAGCAGCCGTCGCCGTCATGCCTAGTGGTTGAATGATCTTTTGCTCTATGAAATCCTCAAAAGGCATCTTGGAAATCCTTGCCACAACCTCACCTGCCACGATATACAGCAGGTTGTCGTAATCGTACTTGGAACGGAAGGAAGATACCGGTTTCAGGTAGCGCAGGTTATGGATCAGCTGATCTTTGGTTACGGTGCTGGAGTCCGGCCAAATCATCAAATCACCGGCACCAAGGCCCAGTCCACTGCGGTGGGTGAGCAGGTCGCGCACCGTAAATTCCTGCGTTACGTAGCTGTCATACAACTTAAACTCCGGGATTACGTCTGTAACTTTGGTATCCCAGCTCAGCTTACCCTGATCAACCAGAATACCTACCGCTGCAGCAGTGAAAGCTTTGCTATTGGAAGCCACACCAAACAGCGTTTTCTCGTCAACTTTCTCGTTTGTTTTAAGGGATCGTACCCCGTAACCCTTGGCATGGATCAGCTTTCCATCTTTCACAATGCCCAGCGCAATGCCCGGTACATTGAAGGTTGTAAGTGTTTTGTTCACCACGCTATCCAGCTGTGCGGCGGATAACTGCGCCTTAACTTGCGCGCCTGTGGAAAGCAGCATAAAGGCCGCTACAAATAAGGAGTATCTAGTCTGTTTCATTCCTATTTTATGATACCTGATAAAGCTGATCTTTACGCAGGTTATTTCTTTTAATTGTTGTACCTAACCATTTGCTGCGCAAAAGCGATATCAAACTTTATAGCAGAAGCAGCAATAGCGTCAACATCATAATCATCGTATGCTTATTCCTTATCGTGTAAGCTGCAAGTCAGAAGCCTCAGGCGATGTGCCGTGCAAACCCCGCTGTTCTTAGTTCTTATAGTCTTTATGCAGGATCAGGAAGCTTGCGCGTTCTTCTTTCTTCAAAGGGATATTCCAGTTGCCCTGGTAGGTGATTTTGCTTGGTAGTTTGGTTTCGTTAAAGTAGCTCATTTCAATGTTCATTTGTACATCAAAGTCGAATAAAAGATTGTCATATTTCATGTCGACGTACCGCCCGAGAATCTCGAAATTACGCTTATCGAAGATGGTGGTCAGCGTTTTGATCATCAGGCCGTCCTTGGTCCAGCTGCTGAGGTCGGGCTTCACCTTCACTTCAAAGCGATAAACGGGAATAGAATCCAGGTAAGTGGCACTGTGGAAGCTGTAATCATAGTACTGCCGCATGTTGGCGGAGAAGATCTCCGTTTTACCACCAATCAAAGGCAATCCTTTAACGGGTCTACCCGGCGAGAAGATCAGCGTTTTAAGTTTATCCTTGTAGCTGCCATTCTTCCCGTCCGCTGTTTTAGCGTTGAAACTGCCGTCAGAGAATTCCGACTGGTAGGCGTTCATGAAGATGTAGTCGAACATTTCCAAAGTATACAGCTGGTACTTACCGTTCTTCTTGAAAACCTTACCACTGTCCTGTTTCAGCAGGTATTGCACCTTGTTACCTTTGGTATTCAGGTGATTGATTTTACGGTATATCTTACCGTTAACCTTATTCTTTTTGTCGTAAGTATAGAATCTGTTCTCGGCCAGGAACCGGTATTTCTTCATCTCCCGGAAAGCCTGATAGAAGCTGGTATCATTGATGATGGCCTGCACGAAAGACTCCACATTCAGGCGGCTCGCTTTGATGTTCACCACAGAATCCAGCTGAATGGTCTGGATGGTATCCGGATTAAAGCGTTCAATCTCCTGCGCAGACGCTGCCGTCCATGCCAGGGCAAAAAAGAAAAGAAAAAGTGTTTTAAGCATTACAACTAATTACCCAACTGCTTCAAAGCGATGTAGGCCATTAAACCCGTAGAGGTTTTCAGCGCATCTTCATCAATGTCGAAGTTTGGGGTGTGTACAGAGTTTGTGGTGTTTTTCGCTGGATTGCCGGTACCCAGGCGATAGAAGCAAGCGTTCGTTACCTGCGAGTAGTATGCGAAATCTTCTGCCGCCATCCAGATGTCGAGATCTTCAACGTTTTCCTTACCCAGGTAATCTTCTGCATAGGCCCTGGCGTTGGCTGTAAGTTGCTCCTCATTGATCAGGAATGGATAACCATGCATGATGTTGAAATCACAGCTACCGCCCATGCTTTCCGCAATACCTTCTGCCATCTTCTTCATTCTGGCAAGTGCTTCCTTACGCCAGTCTTCGTTAAGCGTTCTGAAAGTACCTTCAAGTTTTACCTCATTCGGAATGATGTTCGTAGCGCCGTTCGCGTTCAGCTTTCCAAAGGAAAGAACCGTCGGTAAACGTGGATCTGCATTGCGGCTCACCACTTGCTGCAGTGCAACCAGGATATGTGCAGTGATCAACACCGGATCGATGTTCTGGTGCGGCTGTGCGCCATGACCGCCCTTACCATGAACCGTCACATACAGCTCATCGGTACTGGCCATGTATATACCCGAACGGAAGCCTACCTTACCACTTTGGATCAATGGCATCACATGCTGACCCACGATATTATGGGGCACCGGATTTTCCAGTACACCCTCTTTGATCATGATACTCGCGCCACCCGGCAACACCTCTTCAGCAGGCTGAAAGATCAGCTTGATGGTACCGCCAAAAGAATCCTTCAGGCTATTTAATATAAATGCAGTGCCCAGCAAAGAGGAGCTGTGCACATCATGACCGCAGGCATGCATCACACCCGGGTTCTTCGAAGCATATGGTTTATCGTTGGTTTCAAAGATCGGCAGTGCGTCCATGTCTGCGCGCAGTGCGATCACCTGATCAGAAGGTAATGCACCTTCAATGATCCCGACCACCCCGGTATCAGCCATGCTAGAAAAAGGAATACCCCAGCTTTGAAGCTTATCCTTGATGAACTTTGAGGTTTCATACTCTTTGAACGACAACTCCGGGTTTGCATGCAGATGCTGGCGGAAAGCGACAACATCATCAAAAACCTGGGCTGCTAAAGTTTGGATCTTTTCTTTAATCATTGCTGTATTCTAAGGTTGGTGCGTTTATCTTCTCGCGGAAAATAAACAGCGTCGGATAGGTAGATTTCAGTTCAGCCATCAGCTTTTGAGCTTCCATCCTGGTGCGGAAATCACCAACACGCAGGTAATAGTTTGGCTCCTTGTAGGTCACATAGGTCATCAGGTTAGGATATAGTGTCCTAAACCGGGCCTGCTCCTTGAAGATGGCCCTGCGGTCAGATCCATAATAGATCTGCACCCGGTAGCCCATCTGCGTCACAATAGGGCCAACCGCTCTGACCGTGCCTGTAGCTTCCTTCTTATTCAGTTGGAGCCTCTTGGCGATGATGGTATCTATTTTTGGATCTTTAACAACTGTCACCGTCCCCTTGCTTTGGGCCAGGGTCGTTAAACCAATTACAGTCAACAAACAGGTAAATAATAGCTTCATGAAAAGGTCCTAAAAAAAGAATGCCGAAATTCTTTTACAAAAATCGGCATTCTACATGGGTATTACAAATTACATTCCTGCGCCGTGGCAGTTTTTGAACTTCTTGCCACTACCACAAGGGCAAGGCTCATTTCTTCCGGTAACCGCTTCCTTACGGATAGGCTGCTGCGGAACTGCCTCACGAGTGTCGTCCATAACAATGGCGTCACTGGTGGCCGACTGGAACTCCGCTTTAGAAGTTTTCACATTTGCCGGAACAGCTTTAGCTGGCTCTGGAGCCTCCTGAATCTGCTCTGGTTCCTGATGAACCGGAATTCCACCTTTGTATAAGAAACTTACCACCTCTTTATTCACTGCATTAAGCATGTTTTTAAACAGGTTGAAAGCCTCCATTTTATAAATGATCAATGGATCTTTTTGCTCGTAAACCGCATTCTGTACAGATTGCTTCAACTCATCCATCTCACGCAAGTGCTCTTTCCATGACTCATCGATTAAGCCCAAAACAATGGTTTTCTCGAATGACTTGGTGATCTCTCTACCGTTATTATCAATCGCAACCTTCAAGTTCACTGGCACCTGAATGCTTCTGATACCATCGGTGAAAGGAATAACGATCTGCTCGATGTAAGTACCGCGCTCGTCATAAACCTGCTTCAATACCGGCAATGCCTGTTGGATAATGGCATCAGATTTTCTGCTGTAGTAAGAAGAAGCCTCGGTAAACAAACGATCCGTCAAGCTGTTGATGTTCTGGCTGGAGAACTCTGCAGCAGTAATCTCGGTGTCCATAGAAAAGTTACGGATCACCTCAAGCTTAAAGCCATCATAGTTTGCAGCTTCTTTGTATTCCGTAACGATATCTTCTGCAACGTCAAACACCATGTTGCTCATGTCAACGTCTAAACGCTCACCGAACAAGGCATTTCTACGTTTCGCATAAATCACGGTACGTTGTGAATTCATCACATCATCATACTCCAATAAGCGCTTACGGATACCAAAGTTATTCTCTTCAACTTTCTTCTGCGCACGCTCAATGGATTTGGTGATCATGGAATGCTGAATCACTTCACCTTCCTCGATACCCATCTTAACCATGATGTTCGAGATACGCTCCGAACCGAATAAACGCATCAGGTTATCCTCAAGCGACACAAAGAACTGTGAAGATCCTGGGTCACCCTGACGACCAGCACGACCACGTAACTGTCTGTCCACACGACGGGACTCATGTCTTTCGGTACCAACAATTGCTAAACCTCCGGCTTCTTTCACGCCTGGACCTAACTTAATATCCGTACCACGACCAGCCATGTTGGTTGCAATCGTAACCGTACCTGCCTGGCCAGCTTCAGCAACGATATCTGCCTCACGCTGGTGCATTTTCGCATTCAGTACGTTATGTTTAATACCGCGCAGCTTAAGCATACGGCTCAATAATTCTGAAATCTCTACCGATGTTGTACCCACAAGTACAGGACGGCCTTTTTGAGTCAACTGCTGAATCTCTTCTGCTACCGCATTGTATTTCTCCCTTACGGTACGGTAAACGTAATCCTGGTGGTCAATTCTGGAGATCACACGGTTGGTTGGAATCTCAACAACATCCAATTTATAGATCGACCAGAACTCACCTGCTTCCGTAGTCGCAGTACCAGTCATACCACAAAGTTTGTGATACATCCTGAAGAAGTTCTGCAAAGTAACGGTTGCATAGGTTTGAGAAGCATCTTCAACTTTTACGTTTTCTTTTGCCTCAATCGCCTGGTGTAAACCGTCAGAGTAACGACGGCCGTCCATAATACGACCAGTTTGCTCATCTACGATCTTAATCTTACCTTCATCGATGATGTATTCCACATCAGCCTCAAACAAGGTATAAGCTTTCAGCAATTGGTTCACCGAGTGAATTCTTTCTGCTTTGATCGAATAATCACGCATCAATTCATCTTTCGCCTGAACCTTTTCTTCACTGCTTCTGGTAGATTTCTCAATTTCTGCAATCTCGGTACCCACATCAGGCAACACGAAGAAGCTTGGGTCTTCACCAGATTTGGTGATCAACTCAATACCTTTTTCGGTCAATTCTACCTGATTGTTCTTCTCGTCGATATAGAAGAAAAGTTCCTCATCTACCTTCGGCATGTTCTTAGACTGATCTGCCAGGTAATGATTCTCGGTCTTAAGTAAGGTTTGTTTAACACTACCTTCACTTAAAAACTTGATCAAGGCTTTATTCTTAGGTAAACCGCGGTGTGCCCTAAGTAGCGCTAAACCACCTTCATCTGCACCGGTCTTACCTTCATTAATTAATTTCTTCGCTTCGTTTAATGCTCTGGTCACATAATCCTTCTGTGCAGTAACCAAACGCTCAATACGTGGTTTCAACTCATAGAACTCATGCTGATCACCGAAAGGTACCGGACCGGAGATGATCAATGGTGTACGAGCATCATCAATCAAAACCGAATCGACCTCATCGACCATGGCAAAGTGCAGCTTGCGCTGTACCAGCTGACCTGGGGTCTGAGACATATTGTCGCGCAGGTAATCGAAACCAAACTCATTGTTTGTTCCGTAAGTAATATCCGCCGCATATGCTCTTCTACGTGCTTCCGAGTTCGGCTCGTGTTTATCAATACAATCTACACGTAAACCATGGAACTCGAATAAAGGACCATTCCACTCCGAGTCACGTCGTGCAAGGTAATCGTTCACCGTCACAATGTGTACACCCTGACCAGCCAATGCATTCAGGTATGCCGGCAGCGTACTCACAAGGGTTTTACCCTCACCCGTAGCCATCTCCGCAATTTTACCGCTGTGCAACACAATACCACCAATCAGCTGCACATCATAGTGCACCATGTTCCACACCACGTCATTACCCGCAGCATCCCAGTGGTTTGCCCAAAGTGCTTTATCGCCCTGAATGGTAACATTCGGCTTTCTCGCCGCATAATCGCGGTCGTACTCCGATGCCGTAACTTCCAGGAACTTGTTCTCTGTGAAACGTCTTGAGGTTTCTTTTACCACCGCAAATGCCTGTGGAAGCAAGTCCATCAGCACGGTTTCAAGTTCTTTATCCCGGTCTTTTGCTAATGCATCAACCTGATCATAGATGGCAGTTTTGCCTGCAAGATCAAGCTCAGGACCTTCGGCACTTGCTTTCAGGTCATTGATTTTGCCATCGATATCGGATAGCGCTTTCGAGATAACATCCTTAAAGTAAACGGTTTTTGAACGAAGTTCGTCGTTGGAAATCGACGAGAGTTTAGCGTATTCTTCGTTTATTTTGATTACAAGGGGTTGGATAGCCTTAATGTCTCTTTCCGACTTGCTTCCAAATACCTTGGTTAAAAATCCTAACATGTCTTATGCCTAATATTTTATAAAATTGAGAAAATTACAACAACCAGGCCACTGCGCCTATACAGGTCATTATGGCAGTTGTCGCCGCTAAAAATACGAAATATCCTGTACTTTGTTGAGGCGCCAATTGTATTATTTGTATTAATTAAACATAAACTGGATAAAGTTCCTCAAACCGGTATCTTTGTCCATATGAATATCTTAATATTAGGTTCTGGCGGCCGAGAAAGTGCTTTCGCCTGGAAGATTAGCCAATCTGAAGCTTGTACATCGCTATTTATTGCACCCGGAAATGCCGGAACTGCTGCATACGGCAAAAACGTGCCACTTAATCCCAATGATTTCGCTGCCGTAAAGGCATTGGTGCTCAAAGAAAACATAGAAATGGTGGTTGTCGGCCCTGAAGAACCTTTAGTTAATGGTATTCACGATTACTTTCTGGAAGACCTTAGCATCGCACATATCCCGGTGATCGGTCCGAAAAAGGAAGGTGCCATCCTGGAAGGCAGCAAGGATTTCTCCAAGCAGTTCATGGTACGTCACGGCATTCCTACCGCAGGCTCCAGAACTTTCACCGCAGCTACGCTGGAAGAAGGTTTAACTTACCTGGAACACCATGCAACGCCGATCGTGCTTAAGGCAGACGGACTTGCAGCAGGTAAAGGGGTACTGATCCTGGACAACAATGCAGAAGCACAGGAAGAACTAAAACTCATGCTGAGCGGTAAATTTGGCGATGCCGGATCAACCGTTGTGGTAGAAGAGTTTCTCTCAGGCATCGAGCTCTCCGTGTTCGTATTAACCGATGGCGACAACTACGTGATCCTGCCGGAAGCGAAGGACTACAAGCGCATCGGCACCGGCGATTCTGGCTTGAATACCGGCGGAATGGGCTCCGTATCACCAGTTCCTTTTGCAACACCGGAGTTCATGAAAGAAGTGGAAGACACGATCATCAAACCAACCATTGAAGGTTTGAAAAAAGATGATATCGACTATACTGGCTTTATCTTTTTCGGACTGATAAAAGTTAACGAGAAGCCATTTGTTATTGAATACAACTGCCGCATGGGCGATCCGGAAACCGAGAGTGTGATCCCACGCATTGAATCTGACCTGGTAGAATTGTTCAAAGCCACTGCAGCGAAACGCCTGAACGAAGTCGAGCTGAAGATCAGCGACAAAAGTGCAGCAACCATCATGATCGTCGCTGGGGGTTATCCTGGCACCTACGAAAAAGGCAAAGCCATCACGGGCATTGAAAACATCCGCAAATCCATCGCTTTCCATGCCGGAACCATCACCGATGGTGCACAGGTAAAAAGTAACGGTGGCCGTGTAATTGCGATCACCAGCCTGCAGGATACCTTCTTTGATGCCTTGCAATCTGCGACCGCCGATGCCGCAAGGATTTACTTCGACGGTAAATACTTCAGAGAAGATATCGGCTTCGATCTTTCTTATGACCCAAAAGCTTAAACAATACTTTCCAGTATAAACAAGAAAGGCCCGGAAAACCCGGGCCTTTCTCTATATCAGTAGCTTAACTATACAAGTTTTTCTGCCTCCAAGGCTGTAATAGCTTGGTCGAGGCTCAAAAATATCTTATCTGCGATGCTTAACAGCGAATGCTGGGTTTCATCATGCTGTATGGCATAACAGGTTACACCGGCACCTTTCGCCGCCCGCAAGCCATTCAGCGTATCTTCAAAAGCCAGACATGCGGCTTTCTCTACACCGAGGGCCTCTACAGCCTTCAGATAACTCTCCGGGTCTGGTTTACTCAGCTCCACGTCGCTGCGTGTAACCATGGTATCGAAGTAATGCCCCAGGCCATTGCGCCCAAAGATGATCTTCACATTGTCTCTCGGGCTCGCCGTTACCAACGCGATCTTCAAGCCTTTTTCTTTAAAGTAGGCTAAAGCTTCTGCTGCATAAGGCATGAGCCTGATGTCCTTTGTTGCAAAACCTTCCCGGCTCAGACGCTCCCGCCAGTCCATCAGCTCCTGCAGATCAATATCAAGCTTAAAGGTTTCTTTAATCACGCGGCAATTGTCAGGCAATGGGTGACCCGCATAGGTCTTCGCCCATTCCTCGTAAGATACCGAGATTTCAAAGGTGCCCAGGATATCCATCCAGCAGCTATAATGAAAATATTCAGAGTCTATCAAGGTCCCATCCAGGTCAAACAATACCGCTTGTAAATTTTGCATCAGGTTTATTTTAACTTTCTTTTTTCAACACCTTCTGTGGTGATTTTCACCGGAAGGATCATGCCGTTTTCATCGAAATACATGCGATCTACACAGGTTTCACGATGATAACCGACTTTCGTGGTCAGCGGTCTGCGGTGATAAAAGATGTACCAGTCGTCCGTGCCCGGTGTGTTGATCACCGAGTGGTGGCCAGCACCTCTTGCAATTTCCGGATCCTGTTGCAGGATCTTGCCCACACGTTTAAACGGCCCCATTGGGGAGTCGGCCACCGCATAAGCTACACTGTAATCAGGCCCCATCCAGCCACCTTCTGACCACATCAGGTAATACTTACCTTTACGATGGATCATGAATACGCCTTCCACAAAGTTTTCAGGTGTAATCGACTTGAAAACCGTTCCATCATCAAAGGGAATAAAACCGGTGAAGTCATCATTTAGTTTTGCAATATTGCAGTGTTTCCAGCCACCATAAAGCAAATAATATTGTCCGTCTACGTCTTTAAACACGAACTGGTCGATCGGCTGCGCACCATTATGGAACTTATCGATCAGCGGCTTGCCAATATGATCCACAAAGGGTCCCTCAGGTTTGTCGGAAACGGCAACGCCAATTCCACCCAGCTGCTCATCATTCTGGATATCATTCGCCCCAAAAAACAGGTAGTACTTACCGTTCTTTTCTGTAATTGAGGGTGCCCAGATGGAATAAGCAGCCCATTTCACGTCTTTAATATCCAGCACATTCGGGTGTTTTTTCCAGGTTACCAGATCTTTGGAAGAGAAAGCATCCAAAAACGTTTGTCTCAGGTACTGCGGATTGATGGTGTTTTTCTGCAATGCCAGCTGCTCCGGTGTAAGCTGCCGCGGCTTCTGGTTCTTTTTAGGTTCACCATATTCTTCAGAGAAGGTTGGATACACCCAATAGGTATTGTTAAAGATTCGGGCTTCAGGATCTGCGTACCAGCCTGGAAAAATTGGATTTCCAGACTTCGTGGCCGGTTTTTTCTTCTGCGAAAATGCAGTGGTACTCAGCAGGGCCAGGATCGTTAAAGCAATTAGCGGTTTAAAGGTCTTCATTTACAATTTAAGGTTTAATGTTAGTTTTCTCCAGGAGCGTCTCAAACACAAATGTGTCAATTATTTGCTTTGAATATATGGCTTTAAGTGTATACCGAGGTAACTTCTTTATCGCAAAGCCAGTAATAACCATGTGCTAAGCATCAAACATGGGGCACACAGGGTCTTGCCAAAGGGTTCACAGGGGGTTCAGCCGGCTCTAGCCTTGCCAAGGCCAGGTCAACGCCTTGTCAAGGCCTTGTCAACCCCTTGTTAACCTCAACTTTGGGCTGCAGCTGTTTCGCATAGGTTACGATCGGTTGGAAAGGTCCATACTTATGCTGTTCTGCAGAAAATGGATCGGGATAAGGGCCGTAGGGCGCATCGATTGGTTTCTTCGACAGGTCCGGATAATCCTTGCGCTGTTCCCGGTGGGGCCGCGGCCGGCTGTTCACATAGGCCGCAACATCCCAGGCTTCCTCATTTTTCAGCAAGGGACTGTTATGGTCGATCCCATAGGGCATGTTATTTTTCACAAATCCTGCAAAATTGCTTAGTCGGTACATGCCCGCACCATCATTATAGCTGTTTTCACCCCATAAAGGCGGATAGATATAGCTCAACTGATCTTCAGACTTCTGCCCGGCCCCATTTTCGCCATGACAACTTTGGCAATGCTTCCGGTACACCAGCAATCCCTTCTTCGGATCTGCAGGGCGATCCAGGTATGGGATCTTTTCGGTGGCCGTACCCTCAGGCTTCTCACCTTTTTTCTGCCCCTGTCCTACCCACTTGAAATAAGCGATCATCGCCTGCACTTCCTTGCTAGACTTGTCGGGCATCTTGCCATTGAGGCTGCGCTGAAAGCAGTCAGAGATGCGGTCTGTTACCTGATCGGTTTTCCCCGATCGCGCGCCTTTCTTAGGATAGTTGGCGAAAAAGGCGGAGTAGTTGTTTGCGAACAGCTTTGTGCCCGCATTCAGGTGACAGTTCTGGCAATTCATGCCATTGGAGATTGCCGCAATTTTACCGTTTGGCCCGAAGTACTTTCCGGTATTGGCAATCAGCTCCCGACCGTAGCGAATGGCCTCTCCTGTTGCACCCGCGGGAATTTCTTCCTCCTGGGGAGCCTTCCATAAACCGGAATTGGCAGCTAGTTGTATGGTACCTTGATTACCGGCTGGCGCCGTTTTTGGTGTTGGAGATCGTACTGCTTTGGGGTTTGAACCAGCCTCTGGGCCCAGAAGACAGGAACTGATAAAAATGAGTCCGCAGCATACAAACAGCAGCGAGAGCATCACCACTGTCTTTGCGGTATAAATAATGGCAAGTTGTTTTTCCTGCTGAAATTGCTGCATGTAAAGGGATAGCTGCTTTAATCGGCCGCAAAGCCTCAAAAGTTATACCTCCCATTTGCTCCCTGGATGAATTGGGTATTAAGTCGTTACATTTTCTCGTTTAATGCCCTAATCAGTTGTTTCAAGATCACGATCTGGCCGAGGTGATAATGGACGTGTTCTACCGCACCTTGTAGACTTTTATAAGCGCTGGGGTAACCCGGGAGGATGGCTTGCTGCAATTGCTCATTACTAAGCCTGCTGATCGCCTCAGCGAGGACTTTACCAGACTTGAAGCAGTCCTGTTTCAGGCTCTGCCAATGATCTTCATTGGCCAGTGGTGAATTATCAAAGCCATTAGATTCGGGGATTTCGACCTTTTCACCGCGGCTTCGTTGTGCCATTACGCGGTTCCAGAAAGCCAGGTGATGTACCAGGCCAGCGATCGTGTTGGCAGATGCGGGGGTGGTTTGAGATGCCTCCTCAAAGGTAATGCCTTCAAGTGTAGACTTCAGGTTCACTTCGGTCCAGTTCTGTCCGGCATATACATCCAGCAAATGCCTGGAGATTAGTTCTGCGATATTCATACTTGAATATACGCAAGTTTAAACTTATTTCAGGCGGTCTACCGCTACATGATAAGTAGGGTCTTCATCAACATTCACATCGATCACTGCAGCGGCGTTTTTAAGCAGCACCTTACAGTCTTCGCTGAGGTACCGCAGATGCAAGGTTTTGCCTGCCTGCGCATAACGCTGGGTTAATTTATGCAGGGCATCTATGGCAGACATGTCCGTGATCTTACTCTCCCGGAAATTGATGATCACCACTTCAGGATCTCCTGCCACATCAAATTTCTCGTTAAAAGCAGCAACAGAACCAAAGAAAAGCGGACCTAATATCTCGTAATGTCTTGCCCCCTGCTCGTCGATGTACTTCCGGGCACGGATGCGTTTGGCACTTTCCCAGGCGAAAACCAGGGCCGAAATAATCACGCCGATCAGGACGGCCAGGGCCAGGTTATGCAGCCATATGGTGATCAGCGCTACAAGTACGCCGACAAAGATATCCTGCTTAGGCATCTTGTTGATGATCTTGAAGCTCATCCATTCGAAGGTACCAATGGCCACCATGATCATCACACCGGTTAATGCTGCCATGGGCAGGCGACCAATGATGGGCGCACCAAAAAGGATGATCAGCAGGATCGTTAGTGAAGCTACGATTCCCGAGAGTCTGGCGCGGGCGCCAGCGGAAAGGTTCACCAGGGTTTGTGCAATCATCGGGCAGCCACCCATGCCGAAGAAAAAGCCGTTCAGCATGTTTGCACTGCCTTGAGCAATACATTCCCGGTTCCCGTTACCCCGGGTTGAGGTAATCTCATCTACCAGGTTCAGGGTAAGCAAACCTTCAGTAAGCCCCACCGCTGCCATGATCAGCGCATACGGGAAGATGATCTGTAAGGTCTCCAGCGTCAAGGGGATGTTTGGGATATGAAAAGGCGGGAAACCACCGCTCACAGAGGCGATGTCGCTGACGGTTTTGGTCTGTATACCAAAGCCGAGTACCACCGCAAATACGACGATTATGGCCACCAGGGAAGGTGGAACAGCTTTCGAAATTCTTGGAAAAATAAACACCACCGCGATGGTCAAAGCAACCAGGCCAGCCATGATCATCAGCGGCTGCCCCGTAAGCCAGACGGTTTCTCCGTTGACCACGGTTTTAAACTGCTCCAGCTGTGCCATGAAAATGATTACCGCTAAACCGTTCACGAAGCCATACATGACTGGTTGCGGCACCAACCGGATGAACTTACCGAACCTAAACACACCAATTAAGATTTGGATGACCCCTGCAAGCGCGACTGCAGCAAAAACATACTCAATGCCATTGGACTTCATTAACGCGATCAATACCACGACGGTGGCACCTGCACCACCCGAGATCAGACCTGGCCGCCCGCCGAAAATGGAGGTCACAAGGCCCATGATGAAAGCGGCATATAAACCGGCAAGAGGTGGAAATCCCGCCAGAATGGCAAAGGAAAGTGACTCGGGCATCATCGTCATTGCGACAGTGAGGCCGGCTAATATTTCAGTTCTGTAGTTTACTTTTTGGGAGAAATCGAAAAAACGGATGCTTGTAGCCATATCAGGTAGAAAATGCAAAAGTAAGCATTAAAATGATGTACAAGCCCGAATCCTTATCCCTTAACCAAGACGGTGTTCCGTTGCTTAGCCATCAACAGCATACAAAAGCCAATACCCACTGCAGCAAGCGCTGCACCAACATACTGCGGCGCCGTATAACCGTAACCGGCAGCAATCGGGAGGCCTCCAAGGAAAGCACCTATGGCGTTTCCAAAGTTTGCTGTTGCCTGCAATACCGCTGAAGCGATCATCTCAGAGCCCTTAGCCGCACTGATCATCAGCATTTGCATCGGTGCGATCACGGCGAAGGCAATAGCACCTGTTACAAAAGTCATGACAATGGCCGCTGGCTGATATTGTGAAACCCCTGCAATCACGAACAAGGACAGTACCATGGCTGAAAGCAGTATTGTGGTTGTGATCAACGGTGAGAATTTATCTGCAAGACGGCCGCCGATGAAGTTACCCACAGCCATACCCACACCTGCAATGATCATGATCACCGTGATGTTGTTGTTGCTGAAACCTGCCACTTCAGTCATCAAGGGCGCAATGTAGCTGATCCAGGCAAACATCCCGCCGGTACCGATTGCCGAAATACCAATGATCAACCAGGGATCTACGTTTTTGAAAACTGCCAGACTGTCCTTGAAAGTACCTTCATTTTTGTTCTTTATTGCCGGTAACCACAGTTTGGTTGTGGCTGCAGTAATTAAACCAAAGGCAGCAACGATGAAGAAGGATAAACGCCAGCTAAAATTATGACCAATATAGGTTCCGATTGGAACGCCAATGATGTTGGCAATGGTTAAACCGGCAAACATCATGGATACTGCACGGGCTTCCTTTCCAGGCTCGGCCAGCTGACTGGCAACCACTGCTCCTATACCGAAGAAAGCACCGTGTGGCAAACCTGCCATGACACGGGTGATCATCAGAAATTCATAGGATGGCGATAAGGCGAAAAGTGCATTGACGATACCGAACATCAGCATCAGTCCGATGAGTACCTTCTTCGGCGGCAGTTTAGAAAACAAACCTACCATCAATGGTGCACCAATAACAACGCCGAGTGCATAGGCGGATATCAAATGGCCTGCAGTAGGGATGGAAATATCAAGAGATTTAGAGACATCAGGCAGTACGCCCATCATCATAAACTCGGTCATTCCCAGGCTAAAGCCTCCAATTGTAAGGGGTAATAATCGCTTGTTCATAGGATTTGAGAGATTTACACAAAGGTACGTGTTAGTGTACAAATTACACTAACAAATATGAGTCCAGATCCGCAGCTGAAGGCTTCGCGATTTAATATTGCAAACAGATGAAAAAAGACATCTCCACAATAATGCTTATCTTGGTTAATTCTTAACCAAATAGCCATGAGATTCGCCTATTCTGTGAAACAAAAGGTCAAGATAGCAGTGCTGCTGTTCTTCATCATGACCTGTTCTGTTCTGATCCGCATCTTGGAAGACAAGAGTGTTAAAAACATGAATGAATCTTTCATTACGCTATACAACGACCGGCTGATCCCGGCGATGGACCTTTACCACATTGTAGAGAACTTATATGCACGCCGGAACATCATTGAAAGTGTTCTGTATTCCAATGCGGTAGCGGACGAGCTTGGACTGAAGCATAATTTAAGCAGATACAATCACAACATCGATTCCCTGTTGCAGAAATACGAGAAGACCTATCTGGTACAGCAGGAAAAAGTACAGTTGCAGGATTTAAAGCAGAACCTGAGTTCCATCCTCCGCATGGAACAAGATCTGGTTAGCAACATTTACAACAACCAGGCAGCAGCAGCCTTAAGGCTATATGAAGATCGGGGGAAAAGGATGTTCAGCAGTGCAACCATGCACCTGACCAAACTTATTGACACGCAAAAACAAGTTGGCAATGAGATCATCGAACAGACGGAGAAGATCGTATCCGGCACGAAGATTTACTCGAACCTGCAACTTGCACTTGCGATCTTAATCGGAATTCTAATTGTTGGTATCCTGTTCACGTCCAATGTGGTGAATATCCGGAACGACAAGTACAATCTAAACTAAAAATGGCCCCTAAGACAGGTTTAATTGTCTCAGAGGCCATAGCTTTTTCTATATTTTATATTTCGAATTTATTGATCGATTTCACCGCGTAATCTACCGCTCTGGCAGTGAGTGCCATGTAGGTTAAGGAAGGGTTCTGTGTAGAGGTTGAAGTCATGCAGGCACCATCAGTCACAAAAACGTTCTTACAGGCATGCACCTGATTCCATTTATTCAGGATGGAAGTTTTTGGATCATGCCCCATCCTGGCTCCACCCATTTCGTGGATATCCAGTCCTGGTGCTTGTGAGGAGTCATTAACCTTGATGTTCTTGAAGCCTGCCTCGGTAAACATTTCAGACAGCTGCTCGATATAATCCTTCTTCATTAAACGGTCGTTTTCATCGTAGTCTACCGAGATATTCAACAATGGCACGCCCCAGGCATCTTTTTTATCCTTGCTCAGGTTTACGAAATTGGACTCTTTAGGAATGGTTTCACCCATCATGTGCGAACCAACCTGCCAAGGGCCAAGTGGTGCTTTGGCCAGGTTATCTTTTAAGCTTGCACCAACACCGCTGGAGTCGCGGTTAACGGAACGTCTGGCACTAAAGCCGGCAGCATAACCACGCTTGAAGTCCGTTTCTTGCTTCAGCAGGTTACGGAACCTTGGCAGATAACCGCCACCAGCCGGGTTACGGCCGTCGGTAGACCACTCCAGCATGCCATCATATTCCGCGCTGATCCTTGCGCTGTAGTTATGGAAAGCCACAAACTTGCCCAGTTGGCCATTATCATTCCCAAGCCCATTCGGGAAACGGTTGGATTTGGAATTCAACAGGATCAGGTTGGTGTTTAAAGCCGCAGCATTAACGAAGATGATCTTCGCATAGAACTCCATTTCCTGCTTTGTATTGGCATCAATTACACGTACACCCGTTGCTTTTTCTTTTTTGTCGTCATAGATGATGGATTCTACCACAGAATCTGGCCTCAAGGTAAGATTTCCGGTTTTTGCGGCCCATGGTAGCGTAGAAGCATTGCTGCTGAAATAGCCTCCAAAGGGACAGCCACGCTGACAAAGCGTTCTGTTCTGACATTTTGCCCTACCCTGATCCAAGTGAATCTGATTCGGCTTGGAAAGGTGTGCACATCGTGCACTGATGACATGCCGGTTCGGATATTTTTTACTTACCACGCCTTTGAAGTAGTCTTCCACAGCATTTAGCGGGAATCCTGGCAGGAACTCGCCATCGGGAAGCTCCTGCAGCCCGTCTTTGTTACCAGCGATACCGGCAAAACGTTCTGCATAGCTGTACCATGGTGCTAGGTCGGCATAACGGATCGGCCAGTCTACAGCGAAGCCGTCGCGTGCCGGACCTTCAAAATCCAGGTCACTCCAGCGTTGGGTTTGTCGCGCCCAAAGCAGCGATTTACCGCCTACCTGGTAGCCACGGATCCAGTCAAAGGGCTTTTCCTGCTGGTATGGATGTTCATTGTCCTTCACCACAAAGTGCATGGCATCCTCGCGGAAAACATAACACCTGCTGGCAATAGGGTTCTCTTTTTGAATGGCCAAAGGAATTTGTCCGCGGTGGTCAAATTCGTAGGGGTACATGTTTGTCGTTGGATAGTCTTTGATGTGCTGAACATCGCGTCCTCGTTCCAGAACCAGCGTTTTTAAACCCTTTTCTGTGAACTCTTTAGCAGCCCAGCCGCCACTTATTCCGGAGCCAATAACGATTACATCGTAAGTATTCGTTTTTTGGCTATCTATATTAATATTAGACATTGTAGTTTTTAAGTATTAAGCAGATTTAACAGGGTAATATGGGTTCCATCTTCCTGGTACCAGTTCCCAAACAATAAGATTGGTCATCACATATTTTGAGCTCATATAGCCCTCGATGGTTTTAGACTTGGTGATGTCATAAAACTTCTTGATTGCAGCAGGTGCTTGCTCGTCTTTCTCAATGCCTACCAGCAGTTGCTCACGCTCCGGGACGGTCAGCTTTTGGAAGCTTCTGGAGAACTGTGCCTCCGAGCGGTCCTGCAGCGCATCCATCCCTTCAAAGAATAACTTTTGATCTTCCTTTTCGTAGCAGTCATCCAGCATCTTTAGCGTAAACAGATGCAGATTCAGGCTTTTAGCACCTGGTGTTTTCGTTTCAGGTATGATGGTTTCCGAAATATCGGCAAGCAGCTGTTCCTGATCGAGGCTTACGTCTATGTTGGTGAGTGCAATTGAGGATTTACCGGAGTCCCTTAAACAGGATGGGAGTAGTGCCATACCACCCGCCATGAATAATATTTGTTTGATCGCTAAGCGTCTCTCCATTTTTATATTTGATTTTATCTTGATTTGAGCAGCCTTCAATAGCGTGATTGCCAGGCTACAAGCTCGAATAACAAATAAAGTTATACATTTTCAAATATATACCATGGACACCGTGCAATTTCGTACAAAAGCTTGTAGTATTTTAGCTTAAAACGATGCCTCGAGGGGTAGTTTGATGCTCACCTTAGTGCCTGCACTGGCTTCAATATGGATTGTTCCATTGAGCAGCCGCACCTTATTCATGAGGGTAGCCAGGCCGAGGCCCTGCTTTCCGGCTTGCTCAGGATTGAATCCAACACCATTATCCTGAACAAGGACCTCCAGCGTAGCGCCATCTTTTTTGATATCGATGATCGCTTCACTAGCCTTGGCATGGTTGATCACATTCATGAGCAGTTCCTGCACCATGCGATAAACGGACACTTCCACATAACCGTCGAGCCTGCTGGTTATACCAGTCACCCTGCAATTGATATCTATAAGAGGCTGAAACTGTTTACAGAGCTCTATGATCGTTTCTTCGAGGCCGAAATCTTCCAGGATCGCCGGTGTCATCTGGTGAGACAGGCGGCGTATTTCCTTGATGGCCTCAGCCAGTATGCGGTCGGTATATTGTTTGGAGCGCTGAAAGGCTTCCGGGTCACTAATTGCTTTACCGGACTCTACATGTTTGAGGTTTATTTTTACGGCGTATAAGAGTTGACCGATGCCATTTCGAAGATCTTCGGCAATACGCTTCCGTTCCTCCTCCTGCGTGCGGATGCTGGCTTTGAAGATCTCTGCTTTCTGGTTATCTTCCATCGTGCGCAGCTTTGCTTCCGCTTCGCGGATGGGGCTGATGTCGAGGTTCGTGGCCACCAGGCTACCATCAAGCTTCACAAAGGTGCAGGAGAACCATTTGTTAAAGCCCTCGAAAGGATAATAATACTCCAGCTGCTCAGGTTTACCACTTTCCATAACTTTCAGCATCAGGTCGAACAAGCCGGCGGCTCTTATCCCAGGATATTCTTCCGTGTAGCGCTTGCCAACAAGGTCGCGTCGCTGCGTTTCTTTTTCCAGCCCTCTACTAACCAGTATAATTTCAAAATCCAGGATTTCGCCCGCTCCATTACGGATCGGTTTTAGCAAGGACATCCCAATCATGGTTGCATCAAACACCGACTGCAACATGGCATTACTTTTCTGCAAATCCTCATGTGCTTTTTGCAGGGCCTCCCCAGAACGCTTCTGCTCCGTAATATCGTGTGACACACCAAGCACATACAAGCTTTCGCCGGCGAGGTCAGTGATCACTTTGCCCTTGCTAAGGATGTAACGCATTTCACCATCCGGAAGAAAAATTCGCCTGGTATATTCATATGCGCCTTTTCGGGCTGTTGCATCTGCAATGGTCTCAGCTACCTTTTGGTCATCACCTCCGTAAGAAATAGAGCTTAGGAATTCCAGGGAGGGCACGAAAGCACCTGGTTCATAACCTAAGAGCCGGTACATTCCGTCAGAAAAACTGATGCGCCCGGTTTTCAGATCCAGCTGGTAACTGCCGGTACTGCCTGCTTCCTCAACCCTGGAGAGTAGATCTATGGTATCTGTCAGTCGTTTGATGTCCTGTTCGATGCGCCGTTCAAACTCAATCTCCTTTTTGATAAGCCTGGTAATGTCGAGCAGTTTATGGATGATATAGGATATTTCCTGCCGATCGTCTAAAACCGGTATCTGGATGATCTCATAGTATCTATGACGGATCTGCTGGGCGTCGATGATGCGGCTTTCCCGGGTTTCGATGACCTCATCCAATGATCTTAGAATGCGACTTGCGAGATATTCGTTGCTGGTGTTGTACAGGTTGAACAAGGTGGAGACCTCAGCGATCTGAACACTTGTTCTGGATAGCCCCATAGCATTAAGCCAGGCATCAGATGCCGTAAGCACCTTCTTACCGGGAGAAAGGATCAGGTACAGTTCCGGTAGTTTTTCGAACATTTGCAACGAGCTTTCCCAATTCATGATCCCTGAATTACTAAAATTATTTCGTTCCATTTTTATCAATGCTATTGTAAAATGCTAAACACCGGTCTTCAGCAACCTATACAAAAGTAAGGATAAGGTACATTACCTTCCCTTAAAAACTACCACGTTTATATACCTGTTTATTCAATAATTTACTCAATTTTGCCGCCAATATGGATTTTTTCGCAGTCATAACTACGCTACTTACGATCAGTTCAATATTCAGCTACATCAATGCTCGCTGGATAAAATTACCCGGCGTAATTGGCGTGATGCTGCTCGCGATAGGTTCTGCGCTGATTACGATCTTCGCAGGTAAAATGCTGCCTGATTTTACGCGGCTGATTCAGGAGCTTAGTGACTCAATCGACTTCTCGAGCACCTTACTCGACATTTTGCTAGGCTTCCTGCTTTTTGCAAGTGCATTGCATTTCGATATCAAAAAACTGAAATCAAACCTGCAGGGTGTACTCATCATCAGCACCGTCGGTGTACTATTGTCGACACTAATATTTGCCGCACTGCTGCATTATGCGCTATCATATGCGGGTCATGAAGTACCTATGATTTACTGCCTGGTGTTCGGCGCCCTGGTATCCCCTACAGATGCGGTGGCGGTTGCAGCCCTGTTAAAAAACACCAGAATGCCCAGCCGCCTGGAAACCATCATCAATGGAGAATCCCTGTTTAACGATGGGATTGGCATTGTGCTTTTCATTACCTTTCTGGGACTTGCCGCGGTTCCGGGTAGCCAATTCTCATTGACCCATACAGCCTTGTTATTTGGGCAGGAGGTTTTCGGCGGATTACTGCTGGGACTGCTGCTTGGCGCAATAGCGTACCGGATGATGCGGGTTATCCGCGATTTTCAGACCATCGTAATGATCTCGCTATCCCTGGTGATGATGATTTCCCTGCTTGGCAGCATGCTGCATGTTTCCATTCCACTTGCTGTAGTTGCGGCAGGTCTGCTGATTGGCAGTAAACCCTTCAGTGACGATGAAGAATCCAGGCTTAATGAGTACCTGCAGCGTATCTGGGCCCTGCTCGACGAACTGCTGAACACCGTGCTCTTTGTATTAATTGGCTTGCAGCTGGTGATGGTATCTTTCAGTACAGACTACTTTGTTGCAGGTGCATTTGCCATTGTAATTTTACTCGTAGCAAGGATGTTGAGCATTGTATTGCCGATCGCGTTCCTGAAGCGCTCCTTAAGGATACAGTACAACAGTGTGGGCATATTAACCTGGGGCGGGCTACGCGGCGGGATATCTGTTGCTCTGGCACTTTCGCTACCGCCTTCGCCTTACCGGGAGTTGATCCTGACGGCAAGTTTTTGTGTGGTGGTATTCTCGATCCTGGTGCAGGGACTAACGCTGAACAAGGTCGTGCATAGACTACTCCAAGAGAAAAACCAGTAGGGACCGTGCGCCATGCGCACCGATGACCAGGCTTCGTTCAAAATCCGCGGTTTTAGAGGGGCCGGCGATGAACACGCCATGGTCATTCTTTTGAACGATATTCTTATGGGCACCCTGTCCCATCCTGTAAATACCTATTTAACTTCAAACTGGTACGTTCCAGCCTCCAGCTTTAACACGGAATCAACTGCAGATTTACCTTGGTAAGCTTGTTGCCCCTTTTGCAGTGGAAAATACACGGTTGCGGTTGAGTTTGCCGGAACCGTTACCGTATAGCTAACTTTCTTACCTTGTCTTTTCCAGAACGACCGGATCTTTCCATGAGGACCTTCATGCTCCGCTTCAAAATGATCCAGGCCTTGCACGAAGTTGGGCTTAAGCAGCACATGTTTGAAACCTGGCTGCTGTTCGTCAATCATGATACCGCCGAGCCCTTTAAAGAACCAGCCACCTATCTCACCGAACATCATGTGATTCAAAGAGATATCCCTTTCCGCCTGAATGTTCCAGTTTTCATACAGGGTAGTTGCGCCATTTACGATCCACCAACCCCATGAAGGATAGGTATCCTGCACCGCCAGTTGGTAAGCCGCCTGTGCCTGTCCATTTTCACTTAAAGCGTTCAGGATTGCTTTCGCACCCAATACACCAACATCAAGATGGTTCCCATCCGCTTTTACCCTTTTAGCAAGGTTCTCTGCAACTTTTGCCTCCATGCCTTCCGGAACAATTTTCCATTGTAAGGCCACACTCAGTTCCGTTTGCAGTCCGCTGCCGTATATGGCGGTTTGTGCATTGAAGTATTTCTTGTTGATTGCCGCTTTGATCTTTTCGGCAAGCGCGCTGTAATAACGTTGATCTTCAGGTTTATTGAATAAGGCCGCAGCTTTGCTCAAAATCACGGCGTCAACATAATAATAAACCGACGAAGTATATTCTAATGGCGACTCTGACTTCACCGGAACCCAATCTCCACGACCGAAGGTTGTCAGACCTTCCGGGCTGATCCTTTCTACATAGTTTACATATTTTTTGATGGGCTCATAACTGTCCTCAAGCAGCTTGGAATCACCATAGAACAGGTAAACATTCCATGGGATAATGGCGATGGTACTGGTCCAATCTGTCCCATTCGCGGTTCCGTAGCCCCAGCCACCAGTTGGAATAATATCCGGCAACACACCATTTGGCTGTTGTTCATCACGGTGGTCGGCCAGCCATTTTTCATATACCGTAATCCCGTCAAAGTTGTACAAGCCACTTTCAATGGCGAAATGACCATCACCTGTCCAGCCGTTCTTCTCCCGCTGCGGACAATCTGTAGGGTAGCCATATAAATTGGATAGATAGGAGTTGTTGGTTGCTGCCCATAGTTTGTTAACCAAACTGCTTGAGGAGTTTACTTTACCAGCCACCGGTACATCGCTGTGCATGAAATATCCGGTGATCCCAGATTTATCGATCTTAATCGGCTTGCTGCTGGTTACCTCCACATATTGGAAACCTTTATAGTTGAATTTCGGCTTAAAGGTTTCTTTTCCATCACCCTTAAGGGTAAACAGGTCTGTTTGGAATGGATCAGAATTATCTTTCGGACGGTAATAAACATCAATATTCGACAGGTCAACCCTTCCATCCGGCAACAGTCGTTCCCCATGTTTGATGCGAACCAAGGTACCCGCCGGCCCTTCAACGGAAATCTGCGTTACACCTGCAATATTCCTACCCAGATCAAACACATAGGTCGTATCATTAAAAACCTTCAGGCTTTGTGCAGGAATCGTTTCCACATCACGAATGGGATGCATCAGCTGAGAAACCACCTGTGTTGAAGGCGCAGCACGAAGGCTTACCCCACGCCATTTCTGATCATCAAAGTTTGCTGTATTCCAGCCTTTCTGCTCCAAGCGGGCGTCATAATGCTCTGCGGTGTAGATGCTGTTAAAAACAACTGGTCCGGAGCTTGTCTTCCAGTCGCCATCGGTCTTCACCACTGAAGTTGTACCATCCTGATAGGTAATACGAAGGTCCATACAAAAGGTCGGTCTGGCCCGCCATGGTGCCGTATCGAAGTTCCAAACCGCGATAGATTGCATGTTGTACCAACCATTGCCCAGCAACACTCCGATTGCATTTTTGCCGTCCTTCACCTGGGCCGTTACATCATAAGTCAGGTACAAGTTCCGGCGGTCAAACCGGGTATACATAGGGTCCAGCCGGTGATTTCCGACCTTTTCACCATTTATATAAAGCTCATATAATCCTGCTGCAGCAATGTACGCTCTGGCAGATTTAATCTTCTTGCTTTCCGGATTGAAGACTTTTCTGAAATAAGGCGCCGGGCGCATATCGATGTTGTTGCCATCACTGATCCAGGTGCCCTGCCAGTTGGCCATGTTCATCATGCCAGTTTCAAAGCTGCTTACCGTGCTGCTTGCAGGTTTTCCATCTTTATCCCAGATCTGGATCAGCCAGTAGTACTTCGTAAAGGGTTGCAATGCTGTTCCCTGATATCGCAACAGGCTTTGATCTGCATTTACTTTTTGCGTGTCCCAGGCATCTGCTTTACCTTGACCCACTGCTGCAGAATCCCGGCCTACATATAGCCTGTAGGCCGTTTGTTTCGCACCCTTTCTGCTGTCATTCAGCTTCCAGGACAACCTGGGACTTGCCGCATCCACACCGACCGGACGGTCTAAATGCTCACACATTAATGCATATGGAGCAGCAACTTTGTCCTCAGCAGTAGCGCCAAAGGGCAGGAGCAAAACACACAGGGAGAACAGTTTAAAAACATTAGACTTCATCATATTAAATTAAGGAGACAATCTACTACGTTTGGTTCTAAGTAGCAACCTGTGCCGTCCTGAAAGGGACTAGGATGGGCTGATCCTGTGTAACAATTTTAATCTCTGTTACAGATCGATCTCCTGCGCACCTCCTGTCAACGGAATGGACTTTCCATTCCAAACCAGATTACCCTTGAGATTCGCAGGAAGATTAACCTTCGCCTTTAAGCCTGTTTTGCCCTTCCTTTTTAAATCCACTTGTATCATCCCCAATGGATGTGGCATGGACCCATTCGCATAGCTCAGCTCCCCTAAGGCAGGTTTAATCAGGACAGAGGAAAAGCCAATATCCTGAGGCATGATGCCACAGATGGTCGCCAGGAAGTCGTAGTTCGGACTTGCACTCCAGGCATGGCAATCCGACCGTGCGGGTTCAGGCTTTTCTGCGAAGGTGGTGAGCCCCATTTTCAGCATATCGCGCCAAGGTGTAAGCTGCCCATAATACAGATCTGCGAGATCCGCAGCCTTAAGCGCCTGATTCAGGTAAAAACGATAGTAGAAAGTTGCGGGCCCCAGTGTGGTATCCGCAATAACCTTTTTCATCAGTGCTTGCTGCGCTGCTTTCGGAATAGCATCCGTTAACACCGCCATAATGTTGGCGTGCTGACTGTAGGCTTTAAATTCCGGGGTGTTAGCCATCAGCCCTTTAGATTTATCATAACAAAGCTCATAAGTACGCTTTGCAACCTTGGCTGCCAGAGCCCGGTATTGCTCTGCCTGCTGGCTTTTACCATGATAATCAAAGATCTTCGCAGCCTGTTGCAGCGTATATACATATTGTAACGTGATCACAGAAGAATTTCCATCATCAGCGCCATCCGGAACGCCGTTTGGAAAAACATGCGTATAATCCACGAAGTTCCACCAGGGCATAGGTCCAAGAATGCCCTTCTCCGGATCCAGATGTTTCTCATACCAGGTGAGTACACTGGAGATGCCGGTCAGGAATTCTGCTGTAAATGCTTTGTCGTCCCGGTGCATGGAGTAGTCGTAGATCATTGATACCCACCATAGGGAGAAAGGAGGAATGACCTGCAGGCGATTACTTGGATAGCGCCCCTGGGTTAGTCCTTCGGGTACCATGGAGTGATAGAAATCCAGAATGGCTTTTCTGGCTAAACGGTCATCGCCAGAAACATATAAGGAGATCAAAGCCTGAATACGGGTATCCGCTTCATACTGCAGCTGTTCGTAATAAGGACAATCATAGTACGTCTCCCCGGCACACAAACGGGCGGTTCTCCAGCCTACATCCCAAAGGTTTTTCAAGGAAGCATCACTGCTGCTGAACTTTGCGGTTTCTTCGAAAGGATAGCCGGTGTACATACCGTAGATATCATCGATCTGCAGTGCTTCATCCTTGGTTTCAATATCCAGCTGCACATAGCGGTACGTGCGCATCCAAAGCGGACGGAACAGGCGCTTGTCACCACCATCAGCAACAAAGATGTCATAGTTGCCATTGATGTGCATACCATCTACCTGATCCCGGTTCTTCTTATTGCCTTGTTCATCCACCAATGCTTCTGCGAAGGTCATTTTTACGGATGCACCTTTTCCCTTGCTAAGCAGTAGTTCTGGATAGGCAATGGTATTAAAGGTTTGGTCTAGCAGGATGCTCACCTTCTTATTTGCCGGGATCGACAGCGCTTTTTTTCCAGTTAGAAAACCTTCATCTTTAGCAATGCCTTCCACACGGCGCACTTTTAAGATGCGTTGCTGTGTCTCCTCCATTTGAGGGATGTTCCTGGGCACCAGTGTCCATAAATTATCCGAGCCTTTACCGAAAGGTGCCGGCGAAGCAATGGCAGCTGCATTTACCCAGCCGCTATCGTTAAAATCAACAGACTCCCAGCCCCATGGGTACTGGGCGCCTTCAACTTTATCGCCTGGACCAATAACCATATAGGCGCGTAACCTTTGTCCGTTATCAGTTGAAACTGGCGAATAAGCAGGATCACGTAATACTTTCCAGGTATTGTTGGTATTAACAATGGATGCTTCTTTATTATCTCCCTGAACCACCAGTGCGGTCTGATTGGAAACCTGTGCCACCGGTGCATGCACCCCCATGTTCCACACTTTCGCGGCAATAATGTTATCGCCAGCTTCTAAAAACGGTGCAAGATCTATGGTTTCATAATACCAGTTGTATAGATCTCCCCTTGCAGGACCCATGGACACCGCTTTCCCATTTACAAACAGCCGGTAACGGTTATCGGCGGAAACATGTACCACGAAGTTTTTCGGGACGCTTGTGAGCTGAAAGACTTTCCTGAAGTGGAAGACACCATAATCCCGTTGCGGGCCTTCAGGATGACTGATCCATCGAGATGGCCACTGCCTGTTTAGTAGTTCAGGATTGATTTGCTTCTCCTGTGCAGTCGCGGTGAACGCAATAAGCCAACAGCATAAAATAATTAAACCTCTTTTCATTTTAATATATTTAGAACCAAGTGTTTGAATATAAACAATGAAAAGCAGGCAACCGTCCTGAACTGTCATGGCAGCACAGGCAGGTTGCCTGATATGCTATTCCTCAATATAATCCAGGTCCTTCGAAAAGGTATCCTGCATATAGTGCAAAGCCCATAATGCAAGGCCCAGCGACAATAGCCCCACAACTATCCCCGAGCCCACCAGCGAGCCATTAAAAACACCTATAAGGTATTGAAATAGCAGTGACATCGGTACGACCGAGCCCCGCACAAAGTTCGGTACGGTAGTAGTCACCGTAGCCCGCAGGTTGGTACCGAACTGTTCCGTAGCGATGGTCATGAATATCACCCAATAGCCAACCGAGATCCCCAGTACAAAGCAGATCAGGTAGAAGTTAAACAGGCTCGAACTAACGGACAAAAAGTAGATCGCAATGGATACCATGGACAGAAAAAGATAGATGTATACAACTTTAACCCTGCTCTTCAGGTACTGACTGAGCAGTCCGCTGAGAATGTCGCCGATGACCAAACCGCCGTAACAACAAGCTACTGCAGCACCGGCATTCACATCGCCTTGCACGTTTAACGCTTTTCCAAACTCCGGAGAAAACGTGATGAGTATGCCAACAACAAACCATAAGGGCAAACCAATAACGATACAGCGCATGTACTTTAGAAAGCGGCTTCGTTCAAATAGTGCGAAGAAATTTCCCCGGCTTACCGTATCCTCCTTCGTCTTGTCGAACATACCCGATTCTGCAACCCCGATCCGCAACAGCAGCAAAGAAAGCCCAAGTCCGCCGCCAATGAAAAAGCAGGTGCGCCAATCAAAGTATTGTGCAATGAAATAGCCTGCCACTGCGCCACTTACGCCTACCGAGGCAATGATGGTCGTAGCATAACCACGCTTTTCTTTAGGCATCAGTTCCGCCACCAGCGTGATACCGGCACCGAGTTCACCCGCGAGGCCGAAACCTGCAATAAACCGCCAAAAAGCATAACTCTCTATGGAATAAACGAACCCGTTGGCAATATTAGCTATAGAATACATGAATATTGATCCAAAAAGCACATACAAGCGTCCCTTCTTGTCTGCGAGTACACCCCAGACAATGCCGCCCACCAACAATCCGATCATTTGAACATTAAGCAGAAAGATGCCTGAACTGGTCAGCTCCTGGCCACTGAAACCCAGAGATTGTAAACTTGCTACACGTACAATACTAAACAAGAGCAGATCATAGATGTCCACAAAATAGCCGAGAGAGGCCACCAGGATTGCAGCATTGATAAGACGTTTATTGTTGAGCGGTTCAATGGCTGCCGCCTGCAGGGTTTCTGCCTGGAGCGTTTTTTTAAGCGGTTTCATATCCATTAATTTCACGATTTAGTTTTGGATTGCAGCGACAAATAAATTTCTTTTAATAAGGTTCCCCGTGTGCTTTTCTTTCCAACTTTCAAGGCATTATTGTTGGAAAGTTTAGCCCATAACTCAAGATCTGCCGCAGAGGCCGCAGTAGTTAAAGAAGCCTCCCAGCCTGGTAAATACCCTCTAAGTCCCATATACTGCACCATTTTAAAATCCGGATCAGATGGGTTTACGTCCTTGTAATAGATCAAGGTCGCATTTTGCCCAACCAAAACATCCTGTAGCTTACTGTGGTCAACTTCCTGGACTTTCACATTTCCAGCTTCTAAGGCCAAAGCAGCTGTCACGCCTGCCGCCTGTCCCATGGCCATCCAGCAGGGCTCCATACGCAAAGTAGAAAAGCCAATGTGACTTCCTGAAACGGGCACCGGCAGCAGCAGATTATCAACTTCCTTGGGCATAATGACACCTAACGGCACCGTATAAACAGCGGAAGGATAACTCAGAAAGCCATCAAGATGTATTTTTCCTTGCTCACGTTTTCTTACCGCATGGGAGTCCAGGGCATAGTGGCTTGCCGTAATGCTGGATGGATGTATTGGAGGCCTTGCACCTTCCTGCATGGGTAGTGCGTCCTTTGCCGTAAAGAAATACACTCCCTGAAACCTGCGACCTTCCCGGACATAAACCTGTCGCGGGAAGTTCGCGTTATCCTGGTATTCATCTTTCGCCAGTCCCCATTCCAATGCTGCATTGCGGAAATGTTCCGGCAGCGCAGGGTCATTCTGTGCGAAGTAGATCAATCCCAGGGTATATTCCTTCAGGCGCTGTGCGAACTTATCCCGCCAATCCCAGCCAGAGGTTGGCCAGGGCCAGTTCTCTTCGGGCAGGTCAGTGGAGATAAAAGCCATATGCTGATTATTGGCATCCGTCTTTTTGTTCGGCAGTGAAACCATATTGGTGATCTTGGCGATACCCCAGACATCCCCAGGAATCTGCGTTTTGCCGCCTTTCAACACATGTGCCCGGTTTTGCTCCAACATGGCATCCGTCACTTCCATCATACTGGCACCGGTATGTCGGCCAGTAAGCACGTCCTCCACCAGCGAGACATACTCCTCTCGATTGTACTTCTCCGGTTTTTCTACGCGCAGGCTGTTCGCTTTATCATTGGTCAGGCATAGCCGGTAATTATACGACTGCACCGCATTGTCGCGCTGAAAGCTACTTTCTGCACTCTCCGGTCCGCGCCAGTATTTGTACACCTGGCCGGCACCGGGTTCATGGTATTCATCTTTTCCTTCACGCCCTACTACGAATGGAATCCCTGCTGCGGCACCCAGATCCCCCTCATAGGTGGCATCCAGGAATACCTTGCCGCTAAAGCTTTCCAGTACTTTTGTTTCCCGGTTAAGTACCTTGATCATGGAAATGCGACGCCCGGAAAGACTGATATTGGTTGGCGCAGCATCAAACTGCATCAGCTTTCGTACTTCGATATGCTGCCGATGTGCAGCAAGCATATCCTCGAAAACCTGCTCCGCTACGGAAGCTTCAAAGTGATAGCCCTCCTGACTAGCTTTCACCTGTTCTGACTTGGCACCATATTTCTTGACATAGTGTGCCTTCACACGGGCAACGAAATCGGTGAAAAGCCCGGTTGTAGCACCTCTTGTTGCCAGGTCGGTAGCACCCAGCCCATTAGCAGGCAGCCCCCCAATATGGGCGGTTCTTTCCAGGATCAAAGCGGTCTTGCCAAGCTTAGCTGCTGAAATTGCAGCCATGATGCCGCCTGGTGTTCCGCCAACGATGATCAGGTCATACTGCTTAGCCTGATTTTTATCCTGCCCATGTACGACAGGGGAAAAGGTCATTGTACAACAAACTACTATAGTTAAAAGTACCTTCTTACCTCGATTGTATCTCATATATAATTTGATCCTATTTTATGATTTCGATGGAACCAGCAGCACAGCATCTGCACTGGTCTCCCCATCTGCATTCTTGTTGGAGATCTGAACATACCCTTTCTTGCCTTTACTGAAAGTATGTGAACCCAGCGAAACCCATTCTCCCGAGGTTTGTCCTTCGACTTTAATCTCTGCATGGTCCACAACCTTTTCCAGCTTTTTGCCATTTGCCAACACCTCAATGGAAGTGCGTGCACTGGAATTAGCCAGCTTTGGAAAATAGACATACACCTCATACTTCCCGGTTTTTACCACTGTCGGAATGTACTTTACCGTCTTTAAATGCTTCGAATCACCGTCAGCCTTTAAATAGCTCGGACCGTATCCTCCCTTTTTTTCGGTTTTCCATTCACCGGTGACCTGTACGGAGGCGGTATGATCATTATCCACAAGGATCTCCGGCGTACTTCCGTCAACCAACGGATTACTTTCCAGCAGCTGTTTGATCTTGTTTACGTTAACCTGCTGCACAGCGATCTTTTCATCTATCGCCAAGGCCGCCGCCACTGCTGAAGACTGGCTTAACACCATAAACACGGGCTCCATCCGGATCGAGCCATAGGCGATATGGGTTGCAGAAAGACACACCGGCACGATCAGATTGCTGGCTTCGCTTTGTTTTGGAACAATGGAGCGGTAAGAGATTGGATATGGCCCGAAGCCACCCACCTCAACGTTACCTTCATTTTTCACCATGCCATTCACCACTAGACGATCACAGTTATGCGAATCCATCGTATATGCCGCCATACCCACACCATCCTTCACCACTTCCTTCCCTTCACAGTGATGCTGCGTCATCACCAACTCACCGACCATCCGGCGTGCCTCCCGGATATACAACTGGGGTGTCCAGTTTCCATTATCTGTATACTCATCCTTTGGATAACCCCAGGATTTCATCTCCGCCCTGATCTTAGCAGGTATTCTCGGATCATTACCCAGAAAATACAGGAAGCCTTTGGTATAGTCCTCATGTCGCTTCCAAATCTGTTGCCGGGTGGCATAGTCTGCTTCCGGATAATCCCAGTTTTCGCCGATCATGTCCGTTGAAAACCCATTCCGGTTGTTGATATCGGTCTTTCCATTAGGCATGTGGCTCAAAATGATGACGTCGTTGAGCGAATTCCAGGGCCGCTTTTCCTTAAGCCGGATGAGCAGCTCATACTTTTTGGGATCGTAGTTTTCTGGTTTTTCAATCTCAATACGATTCTCCGGCACCTTGCTGAGTGCAATACGGAAATTATAGGCTTGCACCTTTTTATCTCCGCTTCCTATCGGTGCCAGTTCCGCATCCCGGATGCCCCACAACAAGCCGCTGTTTTTATCGCCCGGTACAACATAGGGATCAATGCCATCGGGAAACTGATGACCATTAAGAAGCTGTACTCCATTGATGGTTTCGTTATATTCCTGATTAGCCTCTCTACCCACTACGTACGAAACTTTGGACCGTGCCATCAAATCGCCTTCATAGGAACAATCCAGATATACCTTCGCCCGAATGATCTGGTCGGTCTGTGCGGAGGGCTTGGAAGCATCTTCTATCCGGATCTCCTGAATTACATTCCCTTCTTTTTTAACGTCCGCAAGGCGGTGTTTGAACAATATCTCTAAGCCAGCAGCTTTTGCGTAATCATTAAAGATCCCTTCGGCAACTTTGGGCTCAAAGATCCACTGCTCAAACTTCCCATAGTGCTGCCCGATACGGCGGTAGAAATCCCTGGCCAGGCCCGTTACGACATACTTATTACCAATATCGGTATAACCCAGGCCGCCAGAAGACATCCCGCCAAGGTGCCTGCCCGGTTCAATGAGCAGGACCTTTTTACCCATCTTTTTTGCCGTATAGGCGGCGATGACACCGGCAGAGGTGCCGCCATAGATACAGATGTCTGTTTCGATGACTTTATTGTAAACTGGATCTGCCTTTACGGTCCCGCCAAAGGCAACGAGACACAGCAGGATTAAGCGGAAGAATATTTTACTTGTACGCATAGCTTTCATATAATTTTAACAATGGACTTTGCCGGATACCATTTAGTATCCGGGATTTTGTACGATGTTCGGATCAGTTACGATTTCGATGTTTGGAATTGGCCACAGATAATCTCTGCTTGGGTTGAACTGCCTGGTTTCCACCACGCGGAGTTCAGCCCTGTTCGGAACATTGTCGTAATGCGCGATACCATTGGCATCAATTACCGGAGCCGAAGCCAGCAGTCCTCGTGGAACACGACCATAGAATGGTCCATTCATAACCTGTTCTGCAATTTTCCAGCGACGGATATCAAACAACCGGTTACCTTCCATGGCGAGCTCATACATTCTTTCTTTGCGAACTATTGAACGGAGCTCTGCCTGCGACAATCCGGTTGGTATTGGTGGCATATTCACCCCTGGACGCTGGCGGATGCTGTTGATCGCATCGTAAACAGACTGGTCCAGCTCACCTTTCTCAATCTTGGCTTCCGCATAGATCAGTTGAACTTCGGCGTAACGGATCAGGATGATGTTGAGCTCAGATCGTGCGACGTCAGCCCGGTCAACCAGGTCCACATATTTCCGCCAGCAGTAACCGGTAAAGGTTGCAAAAGCGTTGGTGGCGTCCTGATTATCGATCCTTGAGGGCGGTGTGCTGTTGTAGTTAAAGCATTTCAGACTGTCCTTATGGGTTTCAAACTGAAAATTGAAGAAGTTTGAACCCGGCAGGGCTACTGTATAGCTTAATCTTGGATCCCGGTTTTCATAAGGCCTTGCCGGATTGTATAGCGGAGATTCATTGATGGGTCTACCATCGATACATTCGTAAGCATCAACGAGCGACTGTGAAGGCACTTTGTTCGATGTTCCCTGACCATTTCGCGAAAGCAGGTTGCGGGTAACTGCATGCGTTTTATTCGCGGTTCGAAGGTATTGCAGTGAAAGAATGATCTCTTTGGAATTCCGGCCATTGTACGAAAATAGTTCTGCGAAATTGTTGTGCAAACTGTAGACATTGCTGTTAATGACCTCCTGTGCTGCTGCTGCTGCGACATCCCAGTTGCCAGCATATAATGCAGCGCGCGCTTTAATGGCCAATGCTGCACCTCTAGTGGCGCGGCCAAAATCACTCGCACCATAACTCGCTGGCAGGTCGGCTGCAGCAGCATCCAACTCCGACAAGATGAAAGCTAAAACCTCTTCTTTGGAGTTTCTGGGCAGTTGACCGTCGTTTAAACCCAGGGTTTTGGTTACTAAAGGAACGCCACCAAAAAGCTCGATGAGGTTGTGGTAAGCAAAAGCACGGGCAAAACGCGCTTCTGCAATAGAGCGGGCATAGATCTCTGGACTGGTCGTACTTCTGGCCTTTTCCGCATTATCTAATATAAAATTACACCGGCCAATAAGCTTATAGAAATTGGTCCAATAGGCACGGGCATAGTCGTTATTACTGTCCTGATTTCCTTTCCCCAGGGATTGCAGTCCGCTGGTATTCCGGTCCCAGCCTATATCTGTTGCAGCATCTATGGTCATCAGAAAGGGCATATCATCCGTCGGGTGAAATGCAAGAGCACTATAAATCCCATTTACTGCCAATAACAGTTCATCCTGGTTTGCAAAAAAGGTCTGATCCGAAGGACCGGAAAGTGGAACTTTATCCAGATAGTCTTTTTTACAAGCCGACAGGCCTATTGCCATAAAAGCAACTATAAAACAGCCTTTTATATATTTTTTCATGATCTTCAAATTAAAAGTTTGCACTTAGACCGAAGGTAAATACCTTCACCTGTGGGTAGACATTCACAAATCCTACTGGCGACTCCACATCAAACCCTTCCCAGAAGTTGTCAAAGGTGAACAGGTTCGAACCGTTCGCGAATACCCTCAGATTTTTCACAGCGATCTTATTCATCAGGATACCTGGGAAGGTATAGCCAAGTTGAATATTCTTAACCCTCAGGTAGGAGGCATCTTTCATCCAGAAGCTGGATGCCTGCTCGTTGTTCGATTCTCCAAAAGCCAGCCTTGGGAACTTCGCGTTTGGATTGTCCGGTGTCCAGCGGTCTTTATTAGGTTCCAGGATGGTACCGCCAAGGTTGCCTACACTGAAAGGCATAATACCTGGACCGCGGAGATAACCATTGCTTTTCCCAACGCCCTGAATCTGAATGCTAAGATCAAAGCCTTTGTAGGAACCGTTCAGGTTTGCTCCAAAAGTGTAGCGTGGGATGGTGGTATCCAGTACAATCTTGTCACTTTCATTGATGATGCCATCGTTGTTCTGATCTTTATATTTCAGATCTCCGGGTGCAACTGCACCGAATTGGGAGGCATGTGATGCCACATCAGCAGCATCTTTAAAAAACCCTTCAACCTCATAGCCGAAAATGGAGTTTATTGGATAACCCTCACGACTTACGGTTAAATCTGTTCGATTTACGCCGCGTAAGTCGATAACCTCATTTTTCACGTCCGAGAGGTTGAAGTTTAAATTATATTTAAACTCATTGAGACTGCCGCGGTAACCAATACCCAACTCCCAACCTTTATTGTGGACAATACCTGCATTTTGTACTGGCGCCGCAAGACCGATGATCAATGGAATATCCAGGTTCAGCAGGATGTCTTTTGTTTTTCTTACATAGTAATCAGCCGTTAGCGTCAGGTTGTTGAAAAGCACCATATCCACACCGATGTTCGACATTTCTGTACTTTCCCAGGAAATATCACTATTCGCTAATGCATTAAGTGCTGCGATGTTGACCACCTGGCCACCCAATGCCGAAGAACCTAAGGAAATCAAAGATGAAGCAGGGTATGTTCCGATGTTCTGGTTTCCTAATCGTCCCCAGGAAGCTCTTAACTTTAGTTCATTGATGACTTTCTTAGCTGGCTGCATAAAACCCTCCTCAGAGATACGCCATCCTGCCGAGGCCGAAGGAAAAAACGCATATTGGCGCCCCTTTCTAAACCTTGAAGAGCCATCGTAACGTCCATTGACTTCCAGCAGGTATTTCGACTTGTAATCGTAATTAAGCCTTCCAAAATAGGACCGTAATGCCCATTCTTCGGACGTACCGGAAGTACGCTGATTGAGTGCCGATCCTGCGTCAATCACCTGATAGTCTGGTAAAATATAGGTATCCCGGTATGCACTGACAAAATCGTCATGATAGTCTTCTTCCGATGCACCCAATAACAATTTGAAATTATGCACATCGAAAGTCTTGTCCATAGTAACAGAAGCCCGCAGGTTGTTGTACATGGTTCTGTTACTCGCCTCCGTTAAGGAAGTCAAAGCAGGAATCCGGTAACTTGGAGTGCCATCCGGCAGGTAAGTTTGGATAGATTTGTTAAAGTTCGTGCGAATGCTCTCGGCGTATCTGGGCGCGACAGTAACTTCTGCGCTTAGCCAGTCCAAAGGTTTGTAAATCAAGGTCGCGTTGATCGTTCCAAATGGTCCGGTGGTCCGGTTGGTTCCGCCTTCACGACTTGCCGCAATTGGATTTAACCCGTTCCAGCCTACACCCCAGGTGCCATCAGAATTCCGGCCGAGCTGGTTTGCAGGAATACCATTCATGTAATTGAAGGTATTGCCTGTTCCGATTGCCGGCTCCGTGGTAACAGCTTTAACATACTGCAGGTCCAGTCTTGCCCTAAGTTTATCCGAAAAGAAAATATCCGTATTGTTTCTGATGGTAAAGCGTTTGAAGCCAGAATTTTCAATGATACCTTTTTGATCAAAGTACCCAGCAGAGGCCAACACCCTTACTTTTTCAGAACCACCATTTACCGTTACAAAATGACTCTGCTGGAAACCTGAACCTGTAAGTACCTCTTTTTGCCAGTCGGTATTCGGAAACTCATCAGAGCTTCTGCCCCCTTGTGCCTGGTATTGAGAAATAAGCTCATCGGAGTAAAGCTGGGTGCGCCCAACATTCGTGTAGGCCTCATTCATCAGCAGCATGTGGTCCAGGGCATTTACCACCTTGGGCATATTGGTAGGCTCCTGCCAGCCCAGGTAGTTGTTGTAGCTGATGCCGACTTTAGCACTGCCCCTTTTAGTCGTTACCAGAATCACACCGTTTGCAGCTCTTGAACCATATATGGAGGAAGAGGCCGCATCCTTAAGCACCGATACCGACTCGATCAGGTTTGGATCGATGTTGTTCATAGAACCTTCAATACCGTCGATGAGTACCAGGGGGTTTGCATCATTCAACGTTCCAACACCACGGATCCTGATGGTGGCGGCATCGCCTCCAGGACGTCCTGAACCTTGGGTTACCGTTACACCGGGTGCAATACCCTGCAGGGCCGCGGAAGTCTGCCCCACTGGCCGCATATTGATCTCCTCACTGGAGATCGTAGAGATTGAACCCGTTAGATTTACTTTCTTCTGCGTACCATAACCCACCACCACAACCTCACTCAGATCTGTAGTTTCCGCCCCCAATTGAACATCAACCGTTGTGCGCCCACCAACCTCCACGACTTTCGTTGAAAATCCAATATATCGGAATTCCAGCGTACCATTGCCGTCAGGAATATTGATCTGATAGTTTCCGTCAGCATCCGTTGTGGTCACCACGGTGGTACCTTGCAGACTAACACTCACCCCCGGGATGGGCTTACTACCCTGATCAGTGACCTTTCCGCGGATCGTGACCGGCGGTTTGCGCTCGGGAGCTGCCGGGCTGGCTTTTCTCCTGATTACGATGGTCTTGGCCTTGATCGAATACGTTAAGGGCTGATGCTGGAAAACCTTTTTCAGCGCATCATTAAGCGGCTGGTTCTTAAGATTTACATCTACAGCGTTAGCCTCTTTCATCATATCCCTGGTATACAGAAATTCGTACCCCGTCTGTCGATTGATCTCGGCAAGTACATATTCGAAAGAAGCGTTTTGCTTTTGAATGGTGATTTTCTGTGTATCTGCTGCAAAACTGAACTGCAGAAAGGTGATCATCAGAAAGATGAGGACGTAATTCATCCGGAGCAGCATGGCGCAGCCGCGATATACGCGGGCGGCAACTCCCTGTTGAGTAAACATTTTCATACATTAAATATTTGGTTAGTGTTGGTTATACTTGGTATGGGATGAGGTTGGGCAGGTTTACGGCATAACGATAATCCTCCTTTCTTTACCTTGGCTAGATAAGCTATCCACTTTAAAATGCAGGGCGCCCGTTAATTCAAGCATCCGCAGTATCTCTGATAATTCCTCTTTCTGGGAAATGGTGCCGACAAAATCTTCCTGGGTAGGCTGGCCGACATATTGAACATCTACATTATACCATCTGGACAGTTTCCGCATGATGGATTGTATCTTTTCGCCAGAAAAGCTGAAATAGCCATTTTTCCAGGCTACCGCCGCATTCGTGTCAGCAGGACGTACCTGAACACCCCTGCTGATGGCGGCCAGTTGGCCAGGCTTCAATAACACCGCTTTTCTGGAACCCCTTGGCAGCACCCGGACACTGCCTTCCAGCAAGGTAGTGCTGGTCATGTGCTCATCTGCATAGGCGCTGACATTGAAATGTGTACCCAGCACTTCAACCCGCTGCTTCGTGGTTTCAACAATAAAAGGTTTGGTCCTATCCTTAGCGATCTCGAAATATCCTTCCCCGCTAAGCGCAACATTTCTTTCAGCAGCAGTAAAGCTTGAAGGAAATTTAAATGCAGAGGCAGAATTCAGCCAGACTTTACTACCGTCAGGTAAGGTAATCTTGTACTGCCTGCCTTTAGGGGTTATCAGTACATGATCTTGTAAGTCCGCATCCTGCCTGGTAGCCGTAATTAAGGACCTAAAAACAACTTCATCTTTCGCCATTTTAATGATCTGTAAGTTCGACCTGACCACCATTTTATGGATCGGAAGCTCATCCAGATCAATCTCGTCACCATCGGATAGCCGGATGAGGGTATGGCCGCTTACCGTTGCCTTTTCTTTATGTACATTCAAAGCAACCCTTTCCAGGGCTTCCATGCTGGTCTGATTTGGGCTGGATAGAAAATAGATCGCAATTGAGGCCAGAAGCAGTATTGTGGCTGCAACGCTCCAGATCTGAAGACTGCTGATTTTAAAAGGAGCAGATACACTTTGGCTGCCTTGAGCTTCCAGTTGGTCTAAGCTGCGCTCTATGCGATCCTGCAGGGTTGGATGTTTGGTTACTTCAGCGGTTTTCTGCTTTTTAAAAACCTTATAGTACTGCCGGGAAACCCTGGCCTGATCGGCGGCTGAAAGTGTAGCCAGCCAATCCAGAAAGGCTTCATGCTCCTGCTCCGTACCATGCCCGGTAGCATATCGCTCAAAAAAATCCTCAAGTCGTTTTTTGTCCTCCATTAACTAGAAGACGTACAACAACTCCGGGAGAACCCCTCAAAAGAAAGATTAACTGAAAAAACTTTTATAGTGGTCGGCAGAGAGTATGCCTTCAATCAGCGAAAGATTGATCGCAGCCAAAATCGTAGGCGTAAGTTCGCCGAACTTCTCCAGGTAAGCCCTGATAAAACGTAAACCAGCATACAGTTGCTTCTTCACCACGAATTTTGAAATAGACAGTTTCTCGGCAATCTCATCTAAGCTCAGGTCATCCTGTGTCCGGAGTTTTACAATTTCTTTCCGCTTTTCAGGGAGCAGCTGTATCGCCGAGTCAATGATGTGGCTGTATTGATTGCAAATGAGATTACTGTCTGAACGCTCATAACTTTCTTCACTATGGGGCTGTAAAATGGCAACCATCTTAGCCTTTGCCCTTTCACTTCTAGCCCGGTCGATCAGCCGGTTTTTAGCACATCTAAAAATATAGGCCCGGAAAGATTTTACTTTGATCAACGTGTCACGGTGTTCCCAAATATTTACAAAAAGTTTTTGTACCAGTTCCCCGCTTTCTTCTTCAGACTTCGTGAATAAGTATACATACCGGAAGAGGTTGTCCAGATGAAGCGTATAGAGCACGGTAAATGCCTTACGGTCACCTGCGGCAACACGCTCCATCAATATCCGGTCATGAGATTCCTCATCCATCGCTGAGACATTTATATTTGGTTTGCCTATACAATATAGGGAATTGTCTGCGAGAACGCTATTTCGAGATCACAAAGTTCCCGAAGTAAACTTTCGATTGGTTATCATAATCAAAGGGTGCACTTAGATAGAAGTATTTAGGCAGATCCGTACGCAACATTTTCGTATCCAACACTTTTGACTTGTTTACATACACCCGCATGTTTTCCCCTTCTACCGCCATAGCAACGTGCAGCAAGCCATTGGCATAGTTTGCAAACGGGTAACTCAAGGTATTATGAACCTTGGTATCACTGCTGGCATTGTTGATGTCGCCGTTATGAAAATGCAGCTCTGTATCGGTTATGGCGTTGTCGTTATAAGCGTCAATAAGATAGTTTTTGATGGAATTATCCCTTGCAAAACCAAAAGACATCCTCCCGATATCTCTCGCCTGATCGCTTCTCGTTACCAGATCGAATTCAATGGTGAAATTGCCCGGCAGTTTAAGCAGGCTATCGATCTTGTAGGTGGTCCTGGGACTTAGCGCCAGCCAGTTGCCCGGCATATCCGGGATAGAAACAATGGCTCCCGCACTGCTGCTCTTCCACTTCTTTGGCATTAAACCTTTCGCATCACGCTTGAAATCAGATTCAAAGATGATGGTTGAACCTGGCGTAAAAGCATAGACTTCTTCTACAGCTGGCGGTACATCCTTTTCAACCTTCGCTTCTGCTACAGGACTTGCAGCACTTTTTTTGCCATTCAGCACATCATCAACCTTCTGGCTGGCTTTGTTTTCAAGTGATTTCTGGAATTTCTTCAATAATTGAGCCTGGGCGGGGCTCACATGTACCAGCAGCCCTAAAATGGCGATCGCGGAAAGGTTTTTTATCTTCATGGTTGGTTGATTGTACTTCAAAAATAATCTTTTTTATCACATCACAATATTAAATTTCTAACCGTGTAAATAGCTTTAACTACTGTTGGACCAGATATTTGATGTTTGATTACAATCAATTCTCAGCATCCGGGCAGATTAGGTTCTTGGCCGCCTCTTAACCGCGTTCTCTTCGCCTATTCTTCGCATATTGTTCGCCTCCAGCCGAAGAAAAGGCGTTTAAAGCGCCTTAAAAAGCTGAATAAGGTCAAACTCAGGTCTCGAAGCATTGTAACTGGCTTGCAGGTTTAGTCTGGAGACCTTTACTAACGGGCTATAAAGCGGTTTTTAGGAGTTTTAATCAGGATAATTTCACACTTTTGAACAAAGTCTACTATTTCTATAGTATTTATCTTTTTAGCGCTTATATTTGCCGCGTCGGTAAGATAAAAATGTAGCATTTAAACCTAAACCCCATGAAACTAGTATTGAACTCACTTGTGGCCATCAATCTCAGCTTGTTTGCAGTATTGGCTACCCCATCAATGTCTAAAGCACAAGGCCCGGCTGCAGCAGTCAGCAACGCTAAGCCTGCCGCCGCTGATGAAGATCGTGGATACCTGGTGAAAGTTGGAGATCAGGCACCTGATGATTTCGAACTGGTTTTGCAGGATGGGAAGAAAACGTCTTTAAAGGCCTTGCGCGGTAAAACCGTTGTGCTGCAATTTACCGCCAGCTGGTGCAGTGTATGCCGCAAGGAAATGCCTCATTTGGAAGAGATGTGGCAGACCTATAAGGATAAAAATGTTGTCCTGATCGGTGTAGACCGTGATGAGCCACTGGAAAAGGTTAAGCAATTTCATAAGGATATGAAAATCACCTATCCGCTTGCTTTGGATCCTGGCGCAGATATTTTCGGTCGCTTTGCCCACAAAAAAAGTGGTGTTACCCGAAATGTTGTCATTGATCCAACCGGAAAAATCGTATACCTCACCCGCTTATATGATGAAAAAGAATTTGCCGACATGGTGAAGGTCATCGATGGCCTCGCCAAGAAATCGTAGCCGAGACAACTTGCATTAACGCAACAACCTTTCTAAACTTTATATACACAGTCTTTATGAACAGAAAAATGAAGACAGGGCTACTGCTATGCCTTGTCAGCGGGCATTTTACCTTTGCCCAGAACGCGCCGCTTAAGGGTTTTGATTCGCAATCGATCAGTAAACAACAGCAATTGGAACAGCAGTTTGACAAGCATCTGGATGCTGCAAACATTGGCCAGACCATGAAGGCACTTTCAGCAAAACCGCATCATTTAGGTTCAGCAGAAGGCAAACGTGTAGCAGAGCAGGTATTGCAGAAGTTTAAAAGTTATGGCTGGGATGCCAAACTGGAGACCTATCATGTACTCTTCCCCACTCCTAAAACAAGACAGCTGGAATTAATAGCACCTACCAGGTTTACTGCACAGCTGAAAGAACCTGCCTTTCCTGAGGATGCGACCTCGGGGCAGGAAGGGCAACTTCCGACCTATAACGCCTGGGGCGCCGATGGCGATGTTACCGGCGAGCTGGTATTCGTGAATTATGGTCTTCCAGACGATTATGAGCAGTTGGCCAAACTTGGCATTGATGTAAAAGGCAAGATCGTGATCGCCAAGTATGGCCGGTCATGGCGGGGAATCAAACCCAAAGTAGCCTATGAACATGGTGCCATTGGTTGTATCATATACTCCGATCCAAAGGATGACGGCTATTACCAGGGCGATGTCTATCCTAAAGGTCCTTTTAAAAACGACCAGACCGTTCAACGTGGTTCTGTAATGGACATGGTGATCTACCCGGGTGATCCACTTACACCGGGTACAGCCTCGACGGCGAAAGCAAAAAGGCTGGAGCGCAGCGAAGCGACAACCATCCTGAAAATTCCAGTGCTGCCAATCAGCTACGGCGATGCATTGCCATTACTGTCGGCACTTGAAGGTCCTGTAGCACCTGCCGAATGGCGGGGAGCATTGCCCATCACTTACCGCATTGGTACAGGCAGCACCAAAGTACATTTAAAAGTTGAGTCCAACTGGGATATCGTTCCGGCATATAACGTAATCGCAACAATGAAAGGCAGTGAATATCCCGACCAATGGGTGATCAGAGGTAACCACCATGATGCCTGGGTGAATGGTGCGGATGATCCAATCAGTGGACTTGCAGCGCAGCTGGAAGAGGCCAAAGCTATTGGGCAGCTGGCAAAAGCTGGCTTCAGACCTAAGCGTACGCTGGTTTATTGCGCCTGGGATGGTGAAGAACCTTCGTTACTCGGTTCTACCGAATGGGTAGAAGATCATGCCGAAGAGTTGAAGAAAAAAGCGGTGGCTTACATCAACTCTGATGGCAATAGTCGCGGGTTCCTGCAAGCAGGCGGTTCTCACGCACTGGAGCTCTTCATGAGCGAAATCGCTAAAGATGTTAAAGACCCACAAACGGGAACCTCCGTGTTTGAACGTAAACGTGCAAAGGATGCTGTGTCAGCATCATCAGCGAAAGCACAATCCGCAATATTGAAGAAAGATACGCTGACTTTAGGTGCCTTGGGTACCGGATCGGACTACTCCGCATTCCTGCAGCATCTGGCAATTCCGACGTTGAACCTTGGCTTTGGCGGCGAAGATGAAGGTGGCGATTATCACTCCATCTATGACTCGTACGATGACTATGTACGGTTCAAGGATGGCACATTCGTCTACGGTGTTGCCCTGGCGCAAACGGCAGGTCGTGCGGTGCTCCGTTTGGCAAATGCCCCGGTACTACCTTTCGATTTCTCCAACTTAAGTCAGACCGTAGGAAAATATGTGGAAGAAGTGAAAGCCCTAACCGGGCAGCTTAAAGAAAAATATGCGGCAGAAAATGCCCTGCTTAACTCGAAAAGCTATCAATTGGCCGCGAACCCTAAAGAAAAATGGATTGCGCCGGCTGCTAAACCTGAAGTGCCGAACATTGATTTCAGCCAATTGGAAGAGGCCGTAAAAGCCCTTCAAAAATCCGCTGAAAGCCTGAACAGCCAATTGAACAGCAAGCCTGCAACGGACAAGAAAACTGCTACACGTATCAATCAGGCCTTGTATCAGGCAGAAAGAAGCTTGCTGATCGCGGAAGGTTTACCAAAAAGAGCATGGTACAAACACAGCATTTATGCACCAGGATTTTATACCGGTTACGGCGTAAAAACATTACCGGGTGTGCGTGAGGCGATCGAGCAAAATAACTGGTCGGAAGCCACAGAACAAGTGCAAACCGCCGCCAGCCGCATCAACGCACTTGCACAGACGCTGGATCAGATTAGCCAAGGAAAATAATTACACCATATATACTCATGAAATCGAAAATTCTCTACTTATTTATACTCTTCAGCAGCCTTTCCCTGCTCGTACAGGCGCAGACACGGAAGGTGAGCGGCCAGGTTACGGAAGCTGGCAGCAGTCAGCCGCTGCCGGGGGTAAGCATCAACATCAAAGGACTGAAAACCAGCACACAAACCGGTCCTGATGGCAAATTCAACATCAGCATACCCGAAGGTTCCAGTACCCTCGTATTTACCTATGTTGGTTATGAAACGCGTGAACTTACACCAGGTACCGGCACTTTAAATGTCCAACTGAAGACCGCAGAAAACAACCTGAACGAGATTGTAGTGGTCGCTTATGGTACCGCCAACAAATCTACGTACACGGGTTCCGCTTCCGTGGTAAATGCAGCTGAACTGGAAAAACGTCCGGTAGCAAACGTAAGCCGTACACTCCAGGGTATTGTACCCGGTGTACAATCGGTTGCTTCTGCCGGACAACCTGGAAGTGATGCTTCCATCCGCATCCGCGGTATTGGATCCATCAATGCTTCCAGCGATCCGCTTTATGTTGTAGATGGTGTGCCTTTTTCGGGGAACATCAACTCCATCAACAGCACCGATATTGCATCGATCTCCGTACTTAAAGACGCTGCTGCAAGTGCCTTATACGGCTCCCGCGGTGCCAATGGGGTAATCATCATCACCACCAAAGCTGGACGTTACAACAGTAAGCCAGAGGTAACGCTGAGCACTAACACCGGTTTTTCTACCCGCGCCGTAAAAGATTACGAATTCCTGAATACCAACCAGTACTTCGAACTACAATGGGAAGCACTGCGCAACAATCAGCTGGATCAGGGTAAAACGGCCGCTGAGGCGGCGCAATATGCGAGTACAGAGCTGGTGAGCAATTTGAAGATCAACCCTTACGGCACAAACTACCCTAGTCCGGTAGGCCTGGACGGGCGACTGGTTCCTGGTGCAGTACCATTGTGGCAGGATGACTGGTCGGAATCCTTAAGCCGCACCGGCATTCGTCAGGAGGTTAACCTTGGCGTAAGTGGTGGTAGTACCGACTCGCGTTATTTTGTGTCGGGTGGTTACCTGTCCGACAAAGGTTTCATAGTAGGTTCTGGTTTTAGACGGTTCAATACCCGTGTGAACTACAATACTAAGGTGAACAAGTGGTTTGAAGCAGGCATCAATGTGGCCGCTACATCAACCAACCAGGACTCGCCACCACAAAGCGACAGTGATCAGGGTAACTTTGCCAATTTCGGCAGGTTAGTATCGAACATTTACCCGGTTTATGAGCGCAATCCCGACGGCAGTTACAAGCTGGATGCCTCAGGAAACCAGATCTATGATTTCGGTAACTACCGCCCGAGTGCTGCCGCAACCGGAAACAACCTGCTGGGCATCGTGGACCTGAACAAATACAACAACAAACAGGACGCACTTCTGCTTCGCGGAAACCTGCAGTTCAACATCATCAATGGTCTGAAGCTAAAGAGCAGTGTAAATACCGACTACAACAACCGAAGCAATCTCTCTTATACCAATCCACTTTTTGGTTCAGGTATTGCTAACGGTGGGTCAGTAACCAAAGGAAGTGTTCGTACCGTAGGTTACACCATCAACAATTTACTGGATTATACCTTCGACTTAGGTGCTGCACACCACTTCAATGTACTTGGAGGACAGGAGATTTATGTTTTAAACATCTCTAACCTGTCGGGTAGCCGCAGTAATTTCGGCTTTGACGGCAAAACAGAGCCTAACGCAGCATCGCTGATCAACAGCTTCAACGGCAGTTCTGATGAATATAAACTTTCCAGTTTCCTGGGTAAGTTAGACTATAACTACAACCAACGCTATTTCTTTTCTGCAAGCTTTAGAAGAGACGGCTCTTCACGCTTCAGTCCGGAATCGCGCTGGGGTAACTTCTGGTCTCTTGGTGCTTCCTGGAATGCAAAGGCAGAATCTTTTCTTGCTAACACGGACTGGTTGAACAGCTTAACCGTACGAACCAGTTATGGTGCGCAGGGTAATGACAACCTGGGCAGCTATTATGCTTATCAGGATCTATATTCTATTTACAACAGCCTTGGCCAGGCGGGTTTGGTTACTTCCCGCCTGCCGACACCGGGATTGAAGTGGGAAACGAACTTAAACTTCAATGCAGGTATTGATTTTGCCATCCTGAACAACAGGATCAGCGGTTCCTTTGAAGTCTTCCAGCGTCAGTCTAAAGACCTCCTGTTTAGCCGCCCACTGGCGCCATCATTGGGTTTCACGGCAATTGACGACAACATTGGTTCCTTAAGAAACAATGGCTACGAAGGACAGTTCAGCTTTGTCCCGGTGACCAATCAGAATGTACACTGGACCGTTGGATTTAACTTCGGCCACTACAATAACCGGATCACCAAGCTGCCACAAAAAGAAATTATCAGCGGAAATGTGGGCCAGCTGGGATCAACCAAGAAACTTACCGTAGGTAGCTCCGTATATGACTTCTATATCCGTGAATGGGCAGGTGTGGATCCGGCAAACGGCAAGCCGCTATGGTATAAAGATGATGCAAATGGCCGCACCACGACGAGCGTTTATGCTGATGCTACACAGTACTACTCGGGCAGTGCCTTACCGGATTTCTATGGTGGTGTAAACTCTTCCATCCGCTATAAGCAATTTGAGTTATATGCTTTGGTAGCCTACAACATTGGCGGTAAAGTGCTTGACTTGGACGAGGTGATGATCATGCATACTGGTGAGAATACCGGAAGAACATGGAGCAGCCAGATCCTGGACCGCTGGACACCAGAAAACACCAACACCAATGTGCCACGCCTGACCACGACTTCAACAAACTGGAACAGCATTTCCACCAGGTTCCTTTATGATGCTAGTTATGTACGTCTGAAAAACCTGAGCTTAAGTTACAGCTTGCCGGAGAAGTGGGCCAATCAGCTTGGCATGGGTAGGTTGAGGTTGTACGCACGTGGCGAGAACCTGCTTACCTACTACAAACACAAAGGTATGGACCCGGAACAAGCCGTTGATGGGGTAACCTTCTACCGCTACCCATCGCAGAAAACCTACACCTTCGGTTTAGACCTCTCATTTTAATCGCAACAACTCATGAAAACAAAATACTTTACATTGAAACTTATCCTGTTGGCGGCGATATTCTTATTGCCGGCCTGTAAGGATGAATTTTTTGAGACCTCGCCGGCAGGTGACCTTACCGGAACGGAGACCTATGCATCTACCAAGAACATCGATGCGCTGATGAATGGTACGCTGCGCTACTTGATGGAAAGCAGCACTTCACAGGATAACCCTGGATTATCTGCCATTACCCTAACACAGGAAGTGATGGGCGATGATGCGATTGCCCGTGATGGCGTTTATGGTTTCCGGGATTCTTACCCCTACCGTGATCCTTATGATAACACCACGCGAAGAGCGCTGTTCTTCTGGAGCTTCCAGTACAAGGTGATCGATAATTGCAATAACATTCTGGCGAACATTGATGCGGCAAGCGGAACAGATGACGAACGTAGGTTCCTGAAAGGTCAGGCATTGGCGTTAAGAGCCTTCGTGTACCTGAACCTGGTAAGACAATACCAATTCACTTATGCGAAAGATAAAGCAGCCAAGGCTGTCCCGGTCTATACCGAGCCAACCAGTCCGACTACTGTGCCAAAATCACGTGCAAGCGTTGAAGAAGTGTACACGCAGGTACTGGGAGATCTTAGTCAGGCGGAGACCCTGCTTGCAGGATTCAGCAGGAGAGTTAAAAATCGTCTGGACCTGAATGTGGTTCGTGGACTGCTTGCCCGCACTTACCTGACACAGGAGAACTGGGCCCAGGCAGCCATAAAAGCGAATGAAGCACGTACCGGTTACGCGATCATGGAAGCAACACAGTACACACAGGGCTTCAATGATGTGAGTAACCCGGAATGGATCTGGGGACATCCGCAGCAGGCCGATCAGAACCTGGGCGGTGCATCGTACTTTGCATACATCGACGTTACCCCATCAACAGGTTACCGCAGCATTATGCCTGATCCGTATTTTAAAGCCTTGTTCGCGGAGGGAGATATCCGAAAAACCTTGTTCGAAACCGTGACGAACGCTACTGACCCACGCTATCGTTGGATCATGTACAAGAAGTTTGTCAATAAAGCAGATCGTGCAGGGCATATCGTGCTGATGCGATCATCGGAAATGGCTTTGATTGAAGCAGAGAGCAAAGCAAGATTGAACGACCTGCCAGGGGCTGTAGCCGCATTGAATGAAGTTCGGGTAAAGCGGAACTTGCCGCAGCTTGCAGCTGGAGACTTCACGCAAGCGCAGCTTGTTGAGGAGATCATCACCGAGCGCAGACGTGAGCTTTGGGGCGAAGGCTTTAGATTGCTGGATCTGCTTCGCTTGCAGCAGGCACCGTTAAGAAGAGAGTCTACAGAAACGTTCCGCGTTGGCACTACAGATGTCGGCATCAAAGGGCATTACGTGTTGAGGTTCCCGGATAACAGCAACCTGGTTCCGAATAGCCCATATTACCTGTTCTCGATACCGGTAAATGAGCTCAATACCAATCCGAATTTATAATAGCCATAAAACAAAAAGGTACTGTTATAAATTGCAAACATTTTAGACAAAAAAGTATTTTTGTATTTCAAAGAAGTTCGACTATGGAACTATCTAGCGTAGTCTCAACTTTCGGGTTGGGACTACTTAGTTTATAGCCCTCAATGAACTCCGTATCATTCTTCCATAAAGTATAGATCAATATTAATAGCTTTCTTTGAATGGCAACTTGTCCAATCATCTTTGAGGGTTTGTTTTGATTGATTCTTGTATACATTTCTTTTAGACCAGGATTGAATCTGCAAGCGACCATTGCCGGGAAGTACAATGCATTTCTGATGTACCGATTGCCTTTTTTAGAGATTCTGGTCTTGCCTTTTATGGAGGTTCCTGATTCTCTTTGCACGACATCATAGCCTGAATAACTTACCAGTTGTTTAGCATTCCTGAAATGCTCAAATCCCATAGTTTCGGCCAGGATAGTAGCTATGGTAATCAAACCTACTCCCTTTATGGTGAGCAGCTTTGTTATTCTTTCTTTCAGGTTGCTGTCTGTTTCTATAAGCCTTTTTATCTCTTTTAACGTTTTTGCAATTTCTTTGTCGATATCTTCAATCAACTTTTTATTACTCTTGAGAATGAAGCTTTGAACATCGTGCGAAGCGTCCTTACTGTGCTTGATGTTGCCAAGGCTAGTTTTTTGTTCTTGTAGCTGAACATAATATCTGGTTAGATTCCTCAGCTGTAATAAGGCGGCAGGAGGTGGAGTCCAAAGCTTATGAGTCCGCTCTACTCCAAGCTGACTTAAGATCCTTGCATCAACAGCATCTGTCTTGGTCTTGATGTTTAAGCTCGAAAAGTAGTGTTTAGAGGTGTTAGGAAGCACCACATGAACCCTTTTCTTTACTTTATGTAAATGGTGTGCCAAATTTTCGTAATAAACACCCGTGGCTTCCATTAGAAACACAAGCTCTGGTCCGATGGCGATAGCGCCCTTGGCCCAGCGAAGCATTTGGTTAAAACCTTTAGTATCATTGCCAAAGGTTACTACTTTTGAGAACGCTAATTCGCCATTCTCTGCACGCTGACACAGACATACTGTAAATGTAGCTTGTGAGATATCTATCCCAACTGATTGTTTTGTAATAGCCATAATCAAGAATTTAGATCGTATCGACTTAATTCCCCTTCGTCTATCCTTTTGTTTTATCCAGGCTCCTAGTTATGGCCTTAAGTACTGTTCAGACTCCTGAGAATAAAATCGTGTCGTTCAACCTTTTTTACGGTATAACATATAGCCTACCTAGCCCGATCTGAACTGACACGAACAGCCAACACATTTTGCATAACAACAATATATTGACCTTTTTAAAATTCTCAGTAAA